>NZ_JBQHUC010000016.1:0-69658 GCF_052065395.1 Bariatricus sp. HCP28S3_F11
GCAATTTCACTTCCTGACATGGAAAGCGCATAACGTTTGATAATGATGTTTTTGTAGTCCAGCATACATCATCCTCCTAAGAAATATATTTTCATCTGATAGATGAATGAATATATTATCCTAGAGATTTCTGTATCAATCAAAGCCTAACGGCTGTTCAGCTTCGCATTTCGGCCGTTTTGCTCCGCAAAACCGGCCGTTGGGACGCGCCATATGCATCAACTACGCATGCATAAAACGAACTTTTTTGTAATATATTGATTATTATTTGAACTACTTGAAACAATGCAACAAATATATTTGCTACCATGATACTTTTCATATAATCCTCATATTTACTATTTTCTAGAGCCCAAACTATTACACATATAATTGCTTCTATAATAATTACTATTTTACAAATATATTTTTTTTCATTTGTATCTATCCTTTTATTCGGTGAATCAAGAGGACTAGACATTAAAATAATTAATACAGAAATAAAGAAAGCAATTCTCAAACCTAATCCTGGCACTATCATTCTTACAGATTCAACCCCCGCAAAAATCGATAAAAGGGAAAAGAAAGTACACCGTAATTCTGTTTTAGCATGATAACCTCCACTGAATTTTCGTACTATAGCAAATATAAAAACGAAAGAGGCTGTAATCCTCCATTCCTGTAGTATCCATCCCATAAATACTGCGTAGAAAACTGGCATGATTAGTAGCTTCAAGCTTTGAATTGCATATTCATAAAGTTCCCTTTCTTTTTCGTCTATGCTCCCACTATCAATCATCCAAGTCACGATTCTTTTTCTCATTTTTATATCTTCTCTGTCCTTTAAATTTCTTCAATTGTTCCGGTTCTTTAGGTTGAAAAATATATGCACATGACGAGGTATTTGCCTCAATTTGTAACACTTGATCCAAACACTCTTTTATCCTCTGTGAAATTCTCTCATTCAAATTATTTTGTCTCATAATTACCAACTCCTCGTTTTGAATTCTGACTTTATCCTATCAGATTTTATTCTTAAAATGTTGACTTTTGACTCTAAAGCAAGTTTTTCTATTTTTTTGGTCAAAATATAACAAACAGTCTAAAAAAATAATATTCAACAGAATTTTATATGCTATTTAGTAATTTTATATTTCATTTATTTATGTATTGCAGATTTATTCTGTAATACATTCTTCGATTTCGTCTTTAAAATTGTTAGAATAAATCAAGGATGTGATATTATGGATGTGCAATATAAATCTATCGGGAAAAGAATTAAACTAAGAAGGAAAGAACTAAATATTAAGCAAAATGAACTTGCAGAAAAACTAAATATTTCCAATAATCATTTGTCATCTGTCGAGAATGGAAGAGAAAAACCCAGTCTGGAGCTTCTCTTAAATATATGCGAATTATTAAATGTAACCCCTGATTATCTATTATTAGGAAATATGCATACAAATGATATTTCCCAGGACATTCTTGCAAGTTTAAGACTCTGCACCGAGGAAGATGTCCTCTTAGCTCGTAATATTATAGAACTTTTGATCAAAAGGAATCGCAAAAACTGGAATAACCGACATGTATTATAAAACTAAGCGTAGATAAAATGACTCTTCATTGGTCTACGCTTTTTGATTGCTATTTTGAAAAAATTTATGTAAAATAAATCTATATGATACAGAAAGGTTTGGATATTATGAATATTTTTATATGCGACGATGACGAAAATATCATCAGCCAGCTTTCTACCTATATTCAGGAATATTTCAAAAAAAACAAATTAAAATGTCCTACCCTTATTCCCTGCTGCTCAGGTGAAACTCTTCTGTCAAGTCAGCAGCATCCTGACATTGTGTTTCTCGATATTGAAATGCCGGGGATGAGTGGAATTACCACCGCTGCCAAATTAAAAGAATTAAATCCGCATGTTATTATTTTTATCGTTACTTCTTTTATGGAATATCTCGACAGTGCAATGGAAATTCATGTGTTCCGGTACTTAAATAAACCCATAGACAAGTTACGTCTTTTTCGCAACTTAAAAGATGCTCTTCGCATTTATAATGCTCAAACTCTCCAGATAGCAATTGAAACAAAATCTGAAGTTTATACTGTTTATACCCATGATATTATTTTTGTTGAAGCTCGTGACCGCAAGATAACTGTTTATACAACTAATGGCTCTTACAGGTCTATTCATTCTATGAATTACTGGGTGAATAAATTAGATGGATTATCTTTTTTCCAAACACATAAAAGTTATCTCATCAATCTTAAATATGTGTGTCACTTTACTCACGACACAGTTTATTTATACGATAACCGCTTTCAAGCTTACTTAACCCGAAGAAAATATACATTATTTAAAAACACTTATTTATTATATCTAGATAGCACTAAATAAAGGACCTAAACTACTATGTTGATTTCTCTATTCTATTTTCTCATTTACTGTATAGAAGCTTGCATTTTGAAGCAATATTGTAACTCATTATTTGTGCCAAGGCGCTCGGCAGCAAAGCAATGGAGTGTTCTTTTCTTGCTTTATATGATTTTATTTCTACTCTCCTTTGCAAGAAATGTTCTCCTTAATGTTTTTGCCTTTTGCTTAATTAATTGGATTTATATTTTATTTTCTTATAATCTACGATGGTACTATACCCTTTTTCATGCAGTTATGGTAACTACCATTATGGGATTAAGTGAATTCATGGTCTCAAATGCTTTTCATCAGCTTGCACTGCACCTCTATACTTCCAATGACAGCCTGCAAAATGTCATACTTTTAGGTGTTGTAAGTAAACAATTATATTTCTTGGTATTATATGGCCTGTCCCGTATATATAAACCGAAGCCTTCTAATATCCCGCCTAATATTTCTATCGCATTTATTTTAATTTCTTTTTTATGCTTTGGAATTACTTCTACATTATTAGTTATCGGATATTATGTTGAATTACCTTCTCATTTTGGATACTTAATGGCATTTAGCAGCCTTTTGCTTTTGATAGTCAATATCTTCATCTACTTCCTCTTCTCCTACACCCAGCGAAAAAATGAGGAGTTTACACAAATGCATCTACAAATACAAAAGGAATCCGATCTGGTCCATTTTTATCAGATGCTGGCTGAACAAACAGATGCCCAGAAGCTTGTGATTCACGATATCAAGAAGCACCTTTATGCAATTTCTTTATTAAATAATGAACATGAAAATCAAAAAATCAGCGACTACATAGAAAAACTTACTCATTCTTCTCAACTCAAGGTTTCTATGCGTGTTTGCGAGAATGACTTCCTGAACGCTGTTTTCAACCGTTATTTGCAAAAATGTGATCATCTTCATATTACATTGGATATCGATATCCGAAAGCAGGCCTTGTCGTTTATGGATGAATACGACATGATTTCCCTTTTCTGTAACCTGCTTGATAATGCAGTAGAAGCCGCTACTGGCTGTCCGGACTCTTTTATCGAAGTATATGCTGGTTTTTCAAAGTCTCATAATCTACTTCTGCTGTCTGTGAAAAACTCGTGTATGCAGAAACCAGCCATAGATACAAAAGGCCGTTTAAAAACGCAAAAATCTCCAAATGGCATTCACGGTACTGGACTAAAAAGTGTTCTCCGTGTAGTGAAAAAATATGAAGGAAACTACGAATTTTCCTACGATGAGCAAAATCATATTTTTTCTACCGTTATTACACTGACAAATTCAAAGGAAGAAAAGTAAAAAATCCCGGAGAGTTTCACACCCTCCGGGTCTTTTTCCGATCCATCATCTTACAGAATATAATCGCCGTTACTGTGCTGATCGTCGTCGCCACAATCCCTGCTCCCACGATTGCCGTGGGCTCCACACTTCCGTACTGGCTGCGGAAGGCGATCACATTGACCGGGATCAGTTGAAGGGACGAGATATTCAGAATGAGGAAGTTACACATAGCGTTGCTGGCCGATGTACTTCCATGATTCAGTTTTCCAAGCTCCTCCATAGCTTTCAGGCCTGCGGGGGTCGCGGCCCATCCGAGGCCGAGGACATTGGCAATGATGTTACTTGTTATATGTTCTTCCGCGGGATGTCCTTCGGGTAATTCTGGGAACAGAAACCGTATGAGTGGTCTCATTTTCTTCGCTGCAGCTTCCATGATCCCACCTTTTTTCGCGATTTCCATGATGCCTACCCAGAACGACATCACTCCCATCATCGTGATACACAGGGTGACTGCCTCTTTAGAGGAATCCAGTGCGGCATTTGTGACATCTGCCATTTTCCCGGTAAATGCGGCAAATATGATTCCCATAATAATCATGCCCGCCCATAAATAGTTCAGCATTTATTTCACCTGAAAAAGCTTCTCTCTAATAGATATGCGGAACCTTTTCAATATTTCACTTATAGTTCTTCTTCAAATACCCAGATTGTTTCTTCTTAATCTTCCGCATGCTCCGCTTCAAAGATCTCCTGCATTTTCTGAACTTCTTCCTCCGAATATTCCTCCACAGTCTGCGCCGTCACATTTTTGATCTTCTGTTTCTTAAGCTTGAGATACACAATTTCCCGGAATAATGTATAGATAACCGAAACAATCGGGATAAAGATCAACATTCCGACAACCCCCATCAGATTTCCACCGATGCTGACTGCTGCCAGCACCCAAATCGACGGAAGTCCCACAGAATTTCCAACAACGTGCGGGTAGATCAGATTTCCTTCTATCTGCTGAAGCACCAGGAACATAATAACAAAAACAACCGCTTGCCTTGGATTTACCATAAAAATCATAAAAGCTCCCAGGGCACATCCGATAAATGCACCAAAAATCGGGATCAGTGCGGTGAAGGCAATAATAATTCCGATCAGAAGTGCATACGGCATTCTAAGAATCGTCATCGTCACCACAAACATGCATCCCAGAATGATCGCTTCCAGACATTGCCCTGTCAGAAAATTGGAAAAGATCTTATAGGTCAGTGAGCATATCTCCAGTGCCGCCTCCGCTTTCCTTTTGGGAATAAATGCAAAAAATACCTTTCTGACCTGTACATGCAGTTTTTCCTTCTGAAAGAGAACATAACAGGCAAATGAAAACGCAATAAAGAATTTGGCCACGCCACCGACAAGATTACTCACCGCATTAAATGTCGTATTCATCACATTTCCGGCTCCGTTTCCAAGCATTCCCATTAGCCAGCTGATCATCTTATCCGGATTAAATTCAATCTGATCCACCCATTTCATCACATCCGGATTGTTATTCGTAAAATTCCCGACCCATTCCTGCAGTTTCGGAATGAACGCTGCAATGCTGCTTCCCAGGCTGGAAAATGTATCCCCCAACTGCGGTACAAGAACAAACATCACAAGTACGATCAGACCGACAACAATCGCAATTGTTAATACGAGACTGACCGGCCTTGCCAGCTTCTTCGCCGCTTTTCCTCTGTCTTCCTTATTTTTTCCGAACATTTTCGCTTCGATGAAGCTCATCGGGACATTGATGATAAATGCAATTGCACCTCCAAGTACAAACGGAAACACAAGTCCCCATATCACTCCCACAATCTCTAAAACTTTATCGAAATTCCAGAGTCCAACCATAATCAAAATCGTAAATACAATCAATCCTCTTATTTTTCGAAGTGTTTCCTGACTCCAATCCATTTACGCCACGCTCCTCCTGCATTTCTTTCTGTAATTCTTCCTATTATTTCTGCTTTCTCCAACCTTTTCTCACTGCCCTCAGCACCTGAATCACCGGAAGATTCAGGATCGCCAGTCCACAGACGGTCAGGAACTGCCCGCCATCCAGCGTCACCACCTTGAACACATTGTGAAGTCCCGGTATCATCAGGACTGCTGTAATGAAAACAAAACCGATTCCGAATGCACCAATCAGATATTTATTATTAAACAGCTTTTTGCTGAACAAAATCATATCATCTGATTTACAGTTGAATCCGTGAACGAGCCTTGACAGGCACAATGTTCCAAATGCGAACGTGCTTCCGAGTGCAGCTCCGCCCTGACGGTATCCCAACAGAAAACCGATGGTTGTCATCACTCCGATCACCAGGCCTTCCAGACCTATCTTGCCCAAAAATGCTTTTGTCAGAATGGATTCATTCATCGGGCGAGGCTTTTCTTCCATCACATCTCTGCTGTGCGGTTCCAGTCCCAATGCGATTGCCGGAAGGCTGTCAGTCAGCAGGTTGATAAAGAGAAGATGAACCGGTTCAAACGGCACCGGAAGTGCTGCCAGCGAAGCAAAAAGTACGGTAAGAATCGCGCCAAAATTGCCGGACAGGAGGAACTGAATCGAATTCTTAATGTTTCGATAGACATTCCGTCCGTTTTCCACCGCTTTTACAATGGTTGCAAAATTATCATCTGTCAGCACCATCGCCGCCGCATCTTTGGCCACTTCGGTTCCGGTTATTCCCATCGCAACACCGATATCCGCCTGTTTCAGAGCCGGTGCGTCATTGACTCCGTCACCGGTCATGGCAACAATATTGCCTCGCTCCTGCCATGCGCGGACAATCCTTATCTTGTGCTCCGGTGAAACGCGGGCGTAAACCGAAATCTGCGGAACAAATTCTCTCAGTTCTTCATCCGTCATTCCATCAATCACTGCACCCTCACATGCCTCTGAAAAATCCTTTAAAATGCCGATGCGTTTTGCGATTGCCGCTGCAGTAATCTTATGATCCCCAGTAATCATGACTGGTCGGATCCCTGCTTTGATACATTCTGCGACTGCTTCCATGGATTCTTCTCTCGGCGGATCCATCATCGCGATCATTCCCTGAAATACCAGATCCTGCTCATCTTCCATTTGTAATACCGGAGCCTGTTTATTCGCAAGGCTTTCGCCCAACTTGCCGCCATCTTCTAACGGAATGTCCCGGTATGCAAATCCCAGAACACGGAGTCCCTCTCCGGAGAAATCCCGATTCTGTTTTTCAATCTTTTCTATGTCCTTGGCATTAATTTCCCGGACACCGTCTGCCGTCTGGATCCGGCTGGCACGGTCAAGGATCACGTCCACCGCACCTTTCACAGCCATGCGGTACACTTGCTCTCCCTGCTGATTTTCCATCAAATGCAACGTAGACATCAATTTTCTGTCACTGTCAAACGGAATTTCAGAAAGTCTCGGATACTGTGCCCTCTCTTTGGCTGCCTCGATTCCCAGTGCACTTCCTATATTAATGAGCGCTGTCTCTGTGGGATCGCCAATCTCAATTCCGTCTTCATTCGTTGAATCATTACAAAGGATACTATACCGCAAAAGCTGTCTCTGCAGTGTATCATTCAGATCCACCTCTGCAGCGCGGATTCTTCTGGCATCCACATAATAATCTTCCACGGTCATTTTATTCTGTGTCAAGGTTCCTGTTTTATCAGAACAGATCACGGACACACTGCCCAATCCTTCAACTGCCTGAAGTTTACGGATGATTGCATGCTCTTTAGCCATTTTCTGTGTTCCAAAGGAAAGCACAATCGTTACAATAGAACTGAGCGCTTCGGGAATAGCGGCAACCGCGAGTGCAACGGCAAAGAGAAATGCATTTCCGATATTCTCTCCCCGCAAAACACTGATTCCGAATAAAATGGCACAGAACACTAAAATAATAATGGATAGCTTCTGCCCAAACTGATCCAGATTCACTTGAAGCGGTGTCTTTTTCTCGGAAGCATTTTTCAGCAAACCGGCGATTTTCCCGACCTCGGTCTGCATTCCCACATCCGTCACGACAAAGCTTCCACGCCCGTATGTGACATAGCTTCCCGAAAACACCATGTTGGTCCGATCTCCCAGAGGAACTTCGTTTTCAATGACATCTTCCTGCTTCTCCACTCCAAGGCTCTCCCCTGTGAGCGCACTTTCATCGATCTTGAGGCTTGCATTTTCCAGAATTCTTCCGTCCGCCGGGACATAGTCCCCTGCCTCCAGCATCACGAGATCTCCCACGACAAGTTCCCGGACCGGGATCGGGGCGACCGCGCCGTCACGCATGACTTTCGCCTCCGGACCCGAAAGTTTCTTCAAGCTTTGCAGGGACTGTTCCGCTTTCAGCGTCTGTACCGTTCCGAGGATCGCATTGATCGTAATGACCACCAGAATTACAATCGCACTCTCCATATCTCCTAAAATTCCGGATATAATCGCAGATATGATCAATATAAATACAAGGAAATCTTTGTATTGCTCCAGAAAAATCTGCAGTACACTCTTCCTCTTCCCTTCCGTCAGTTCGTTCCATCCTGATCTCTCACGACTTTGTTCTACTTCCGTTTTGGATAGTCCGTCCGGATGGCTGTTCACTCTCTCCTGCACCTCAGCAGCTGTTAGCTGGTAAATTTCTTTCATCGTGTTTTCCTCCTACTTCCAAGTATTTACAATTCAGAAGACACTATGCAAAAAGATAAAAAGAAAAGACTTTCATTGCATACTTCTTCCTGCAATAAAAGTCTCACCGTTTTCTCACGATACCGGATGGGTTCCATCGTATTGACGATATCGTAAACGCATTCATGACAAACGTAGGTTACTCCCTTTTACTTATTAGTTATAATAATCAGATTCTATTATTTTGTCAATCATTTTCGGAAATTTGAAAGATTAAAAAAATTCCACCGGATCTGTTTGGCGTACACATGGCAAAAAACAAGAGACATATCTAAAATGGGATATGTCTCTTGCGGATTACACATTCTTAGTTTGTGATTGTCTTTTCTGTTTCTTTATCGAATACATGAATCTTGTCTGCATCCAAAGCAAATTTAACAGTATCGCCTGTTCTTGCTGTTGTTCTAGGATCAACTCTTGCAGTCATGCTTGCTCCTTCGTAATCGAAGTGTAAGTAAACTTCTGCACCAAGCATTTCGTATACACGGATTGTAGCTTCAATCAGAGTACCCTGAGATTTTGCGATAAATTCTGGTTCGTCATGTACATCTTCCGGACGGATTCCGAGAACAACTGTCTTTCCATCATATCCGCCATCGATAAGCTTTTTAGCTTTTGCAGCCGGAAGTTCGATATCAGAAGGACCAGCCTGAAGGTATACTTTGTCGCCTTTTACTTTACATACAGCATCTACGAAGTTCATCTGCGGAGATCCGATGAATCCTGCTACGAACAGGTTGCACGGGGTATCGTATAATACCTGTGGAGTATCTACCTGCTGAACAACACCTGCGTTCATAACTACGATTCTGGTTCCCAGTGTCATAGCTTCTGTCTGGTCATGTGTTACGTAGATGATGGTTGTACCTAATCTCTGATGTAATTTAGAGATCTCAATACGCATCTGTCCACGAAGCTTAGCATCCAGGTTTGAAAGAGGCTCATCCATAAGGAATACTTTCGGGTTACGAACGATAGCACGTCCCATAGCAACACGCTGTCTCTGTCCACCTGATAATGCTTTCGGTTTACGATCAAGCAGGCTTTCCAGGTCAAGGATTCTTGCCGCTTCACGAACCATTTTATCAATTTCCGGTTTCGGAACTTTTCTTAATTTAAGACCAAATGCCATGTTATCATATACAGTCATATGTGGATACAGAGCGTAGTTCTGGAATACCATTGCGATATCTCTGTCTTTTGGTTCTACATCGTTCACTACTTTATCACCAATCTTTAATTCACCGCTTGAGATGTCTTCCAGACCTGCGATCATACGAAGTGTTGTGGATTTTCCACATCCTGACGGTCCTACAAAGATGATAAATTCTTTATCTTCGATTTCAAGGTTGAAATCTTTAACTGCCTCAAATCCGTTTGGATAAGTTTTGTTGATATGTTTTAATGATAAACTTGCCATTGGTTCTTTCCTCCTAAAATGTTTTGATTACTTTTTATTACGGCTCAGCCGTTTTCTCTATCTGTCATTTAGTATAGTAAAAAAATCGTTTCTGGTCTATGTTCGGGTTGAACAAAGTTTTATAAACAAGGTGTACAAATTGACGAAACTACAAAAGTGCCTTATATACGTCACGTTTGCCGATCCCTCTGTCCTTTGCGACGCATTTCATAGCCTCTTTCTTCTCCATTCCCTGGTTCAGATAATACTCCATATGCTCCGGAATGCTCATCTGCTCCCATTTCCCTTGTTCTTCACGTCGTATCATTTCACGGCTTTTTCCCTCTGCAACCAGCACGCATTCTCCCTTTGGCTCATTTTCTTCATAATAAGAGACTGCTTCGGCAAATGTTGTGGTAAATGCTGTTTCGTGCTTCTTCGTAAGTTCTCTGCATACAGTCAGCCGGCGGTCTTCTCCCAGAACCTGCCCCAGTTCCTTCAAGGTCTTCACCAGGCGGTGCGGTGCCTCGTAAATGATCATGGTTCTGGTTTCTTCTGCCAGTTCCGCCAGAACTTCCTGACGCTCTTTTTTATCGGATGGCAGAAATGCCTCAAAAGCAAATCTTCTGGTTGACAATCCGGATATCGTGAGCGCAGTAATACATGCGGCCGCACCCGGAAGTGAAGTCACTGTAATCCCGGCTTCATAGCACATCTTCACCAGTTCTTCTCCCGGATCCGAGATTCCCGGCGTACCTGCATCTGTAATCAATGCTATGTTCTGTCCTTCCAGCAGTTTATCCACCAGCTTTTGTCCCTTTTCGATTTTATTGTATTCATGGTAACTGGTCATCGGTGTCTTAATCTCAAAATGATTCAGCAGCTTGATGCTGTTCCTCGTATCTTCTGCTGCGATCAGATCTACTTCCTTCAATGTCCGGATCACCCGGAACGTCATATCTTCCAGATTGCCGATGGGTGTCGCACACAAATATAATGTTCCCGCCATACGCTCTCCTTTCCGTTACCTGCCGTTATTTCCCAAGCCGTCCATTCCATAGTGTTCCAGTACTTCCTGTGTATATGTTCCATCTTTTTTGTAAACGATCAGCGGCGGTTCGATCGTCATTCTGGGCTTCGCACCCCGGATTCCTTCAATCAAAACCATATTTGGTTCCTTATCTATGTATGGATATACCAGGCGCATCCTTTTGGGCTCCAATCCCGTTTCTGTCATTTTGGACAGAATCTCAGCAAGCCGAAACGGCCTGTGAACCATGTAAAATCGTCCGCCCGGTTTCAATACTTTTGTACTTTCCCGGATAATGTCATCCAGTGTACACAGTACCTCGTGGCGTGCGATCGCTTTCTCGCTTTTCGGATTTGCCAGTCCGTGTCCGCCGATCATATACGGTGGATTTGTACTCACCACATCCATCGATGACGGCCCGAAGATCATCGATGCTTCCTTAATATCACCGGTTACGATTTCCACCCGTTCTTCCAGGTGATTGTGCTGTACGCTTCTTCTCGCCATATCCGCACTCTCCTCCTGGATCTCCAGCCCGGTAAAATGCCTGCCTTCTGTCTTTGCAGCGAAAAGAATCGGGAGAATTCCCGTTCCTGTCCCAAGATCAAGAACACATTCTCCCGCTTTTATCTTTGCAAATGCACTGAGAAGAACCGCATCCATCCCAAAGCAGAACCTTCCCGGATGCTGTATGATCTCATATCCTTTTATCTGTAAATCGTCGAGCCGTTCCCCCTGTTTCAGATTAGTTGTCATCTAATTTTGACGCTCCTTCACCCTTTTCCAGAGCCGCAAGCTCTTTCATCTCCTGTTTCGTCAGCTTCACATCATTCTTACGCTTTCTCGGCCGGAACTTCAGTTCGCTGACCTTATAATCCCGGATCTCCTTCTCGTCGTTATCCAGGTTTACAATCACCTTTACCTGCTGTCTTAAGACACTCAATGAGTGTACCTCTCCCCGCAGTCCGTCACTGGTCGTCACGGTATCTCCCACTGCCGGGAGGCGGCTGTTCAGTTCTTCGTAGGTCTCTTCCTCGTTCGTCAGACAGCACATCAGCCTGCCGCATACGCCTGAGATCTTTGATGGATTCAGCGACAGATTCTGTTCCTTCGCCATCTTAATCGATACCGGTGCAAATTCAGACAGGTAAGTGTGGCAGCAAAGCTCACGCCCGCAGATTCCGATTCCTCCGCGGATCTTCGTCTCGTCACGTACCCCGATCTGTCTTAATTCGATCCTCGTACGGAACACCGCCGCCAGATCCTTGACCAGTTCACGGAAGTCGATTCTTCCGTCAGCTGTAAAATAAAACAGAACTTTATTATTGTCAAATGTGTATTCCGCATCGATCAGCTTCATTTCCAGTCCATGCTTCTGAATCTTCTCAAGACAGATGTTGAATGCTTCTTTTTCTTTTTTCCGGTTCTTCTCTTCGGTTCTCCGGTCTTCGTCTGTTGCAACGCGGATCACCGTCTTGAGCGGCTGGGTGATCTCCTCATCGGGGATTTCCTTCGGTCCCATCACGACATTTCCAAATTCCACTCCCCGTGCCGTCTCCACGATTACCTGATCCCCGCGCTGAATCTGCAGCTTGCCCGGAGCAAAAAAATAAATTTTCCCTGCAGCCCTGAAACGGACTCCTATTACTTTTGTCATCGGCTAATTCTCCTTTATCGTCAATAACAGAAGCTCCATTACCAGGTCAAAGTTCACATTCGCTTTCAGACGTGTTTTCGCCTTCTCCAGCGCATTCAAAATCGTTTCTATCCCTTCATAGGAGCTTTTCTTCGCGCGTTCCTTGATATAATCAAGCTGTTCGCTAAAAATCACTCTGTCAATATTCTTCGTTGCTTTGTAGATCAATACATCCCGATACCAGATCATCAGGATATCCAGATAGTCATTGATCTCGATCTTATACGCGGTAATCCGCTTAACCGCCTCGACCAGGTCGCTGACTTCCATCGTATCAATGTTCTTCAAAAGCTGGATTGCTTCTTCCTTGATCTCATTAAAATGCTCTGAGTTTGCCAGCATAATGGCCCTTCCCACATTGCCCTGTGCAAATGCCGTGCAGACATCCGCTTTGTAATCCGGAATCTCCAGCGTCTCCATCAGATACTTTTTCACCAGTTTATCCTTGATATTGCGAAGCTTCAGCATAACACATCTGGAACAGATCGTCGGGAGCAGGCTGTCTGCATTCTCCGTAAGCAGGAAGATCACCGCATAAGACGGCGGTTCCTCGATCGTCTTTAACAATGCATTCTGTGCCTGTACCGTCATCAGATCTGCATCCGGTACGATATAAATCTTATATTTCCCGTTGTACGGCTTCACCTGAATATCTTCATTGATCTGTACACGGATCTCATCTACACTGATGGAATTCGGTTTTTCATGGGTCACACGGATAATATCCGGATGATTGCCACTCATGGCCTGACGACAGGAATGACATTTATTACACGGCTCATCCCCATTGTTCTCACACTGAAGTTCCTGGGCAAAAAGCTTCGCCAGCAGCTTCTTTCCTGACCCTTTCGGTCCATTTAAAATATAAGCGTGAGACACTTTATCCTGCTTCACTGCATTTTTCATATATTCAATAATCTCAGTATGTCCAACGACATCTTTAAAACCTGACATAGCTTCACCTTCTTTAATGTATAAATTCCCGTAACTACCTGTTATTGTATCATAATTTCAGCGGAATACCTAGCCTAATTCGCCTGTTTTCTGCTGAATTCTTTCTGAAATTTTTCTTACCGTTTCCTCAAGTTCCCGATTTTCAAACCGTTCGGTAATTCCCACCGCTTTCAGATTCTCTTCCGAGAAATCCTCGGTATCTGCAAGGAAGCGTCTGCACATTTCCGCATATTTCGGCTCTTTCTGCATTCTCTCTCTGGTAAGTGCACGCATCAGACGTTCCCCGTCCTCCACTTCGATATAGAGTGGCACTATTCTTTCTTCGCCAAAATATTCTCTCATCTTCTGATAGGATTCCAGTGTCCCGATCATAAGATAATCTGCCGTATCCTGATCAAACTGTCCGTCATCCACAGTAAAATAGTTCCAGGGACCATGAACGGTGTCATAGGTGCGCAGCTCAATCACTTTCCCATCATCCAGTAACTGCTGCAATTTCTCTTCATTTACGAAATAGTATTCTTTCCCGTTCTTCTCCCCCTCACGGATCGGGCGGGTCGTGTAAATCGTGACCGTTTTCAGTTCCGGATGCAATTCTTTGATTCTTTTGTAAATGGTATCCTTTCCGGATGAACTTTTTCCCATCAGATAATATATATTACTCATTTTTCAGCACCCTGATTCTTCCTTTTTCCTGAATTCCTTCTATCTGAAATTTCTGTTCTTCATAAAATGCAAGAAGCTCCACCGCCTCTCTGCTGATTCGCTCGCCCGGCACAATGACCGGACTTCCCGGCGGATAGAGATACGCATATTCCATAGAGACTCTTCCTTCACTCTGTCTCCAGGAAATACTTTCTCCCAGTCCCTGTTCGTTCTTTTCGGCAATTTCAAACGGTGTAAACACCTGCTCCTGCCGCGGAAGCTCACCGGAAATCTCTGCACAACACTTCGGCTCTTCCAATTCCCCGTCAATCTCTAATAGTGCCTTCACCAGACGGTCCAGGCCTTCCTTCGTATCGGCGACCGATGTCATGGCAATCAAATACGTCCCTGCCACCATTTCCATTTGCAAATGATAGTCACGCAAAAGTTTCTCATATAACTCATGGCTCGTCAGATTCGCTTTTGAAACCGAAATTACGATTTTGGACGGATCATAATGATCGGATTCCAGAAGTCTCAGAAAGCGCAAAGAGGCAAGTTTATTTCTGGTTTCCGCAAGGCGTTCGGCATAAATATGAAATGCCCTCGCACCTTCCTCCCCTGCCACAAAATCAATGCATGCATCCATACTCGCCATGAAGACATAAGAGGGGCTGCTGCTCTGCAGCATATCCAGATAACGCCGTATCCGTTCTCTGTTTGCAATCGGTCCGTTCATATGAAGAAGTGCCGTCTGGGTCAAGGATGGCAGCGTCTTATGAAGACTCTGGATCACCACATCGGCTCCCAGTCCATTTGACCGCTCCGGGAAATACGGGTGAAAGCCAAAATGTGCTCCGTGCGCCTCGTCCACAATCAGAGAAATTCCCTTTTCGTGCACGATCCGTGCAATCTCCCTGATGTCTGAAACCACCCCATCATAATTCGGAGAGACCACAACGACCGCCCGTATGTCCGGCTCTTCTTCGAGTGCTTTTCTGACATCTTCCGCGCGGATTTCTCCATTCCAGTGTTTTTCACCGTCAAAATCCGGATAGAGGTACCTCGGTCTCAATTCATTTAAATAGATAGCATGATGAACCGACTTGTGACAATGACGTGCCACCAGGATCTTATCGCCCTTCTTTGTACTTCCCAGAATTCCACTCAGAATTCCCACTGTACTTCCATTTACCAGAAAATGTGTCTCATCCGCCCCAAATACGGATGCCGCTCTTTCCTGCGCTTCCTTCAGAATCCCATCGGCATGATGCAGATCGTCGAACCCGTCTATCTCGGTAATGTCAATCGCATACGGCAGATCCACTCCCAGAATTTCTGTATTTCTTTTATGCCCGGGCATATGAAAGCCATAATAATCCTGCCGGGAGTATTCTTCTAATCTGTCATATAATCGTTTCATGCGTCCTCCATATTTCCTGCAGAACCACTTTTTTGTGTGTTCCGCCAACCTCTCATATCATAGCGCAACAAACCGCTATACCAAGTCCAGTTCTTAGTATAGCGGTTTTAAAATGGAATTACAACAAACGATATAAATTTCTATTCCGGGAGAATGGTCTTAATGCTATCGGAAAGAACCCGGTTTACCCGGATGGAACCGTCAAGCTGAACATAATAATATGAGCCGTCCTCATCTTCTTTCCCCACATAGAAGATCACCGTCTTCTCTTTTTCTCCGTCCTGCGAGTCTTTGTAAGTCACTTCCACCTTCGTTCTGGACGCCTCATCCAGACCATACCCGGCTTTTGTCTCATCTGTCACATGATAATCGACACAATCGGTAAAATACATTCCGGCAATTCCATTTGCAACTTTCTCAACCGGATTATTTTCTTCTGCATCATCCGACTGTTCTGTCTCATCTTCCGAATCTTCTGTTTCTTCCACTGCTTCATACACCGTTTGTGTTCCATCCGGTGCCGTAATCACCTCTTTGACAAAATGATCTGCAATAATCTGAATAAAACTGTCTTTCTCGGCAATATCAGCCAGGTTCCACAACATCTGGGAAGTCAGTTCTGAAGAAACTGTGTAGACATTTTCTCCGTTCTCCTCCATAAAATAAATCTGCTCCCCTGTTGTATTTCCAAACAGATACTCATGTTCCGTTCCATCTTCCTCTGTGACGGAAAGGCGGTATGTCACCGCATCGAACCCATAATCTGATAATTCATCGGGCGAGCTGATCTCTTTGATCGCCTGAATGTCCGAAAAAGCATTTTCCATATCCAGCATCACATCCTCCTGGAGCTCGATCACCGGATCTTCACTGAACTTCCAGACCCCTTCTTCCTTCTCGAATGCCATACTGTTTCCTTCTGCATCTGCATATGTCATCGCATTCAGACTGTCTGCCTTCAGAACCTGGATTTTTTCCTCCTCTTTTTTCTGCTCTTCCTTCTCTTCATTCGCATGATTTACATACTTCATTCCAAAGAATGCCAGTAACAGAATCACAATCACTCCTGTAAGAATTGCAAATGTTTTCTGCTTTTTCTTCATATACAGTCCTCCCTATGATTTTCTCCTGCGCATCCATGTCACAAATCCAATCACAAGAATCGCAATCGGAATCACAAATATGATGATCAGACTGATCATTCCTGCATGAACCGGTGTGTTCTGCTCCACACTCAGACTCTTCGCTTCAATTGCAACATTTTCCACATCATCAAAATTGTTCATGACAGAATTCACAAACAGTGTCAGGTTATCCAGTGTTGTGAGCTGATCGGTAATATCCGAACTGATCAGAGAATCCGAAGCGACGACTGTTAACCGGGAAACCTCCGATTCTTCTGTATCCCCGGAACCGGCATCCTCCTCATCTTCATTCGTATCTTCATCTCCGGTATCGCAGGTCTTCTTTGCAACTGCTCCCAGAATGTACTGTCCTTCCGTCTCTCCGTCTTCCCGCACCGCATAGCTTTGCGTTGATGTTTCCATAAATGTTGACACCGTCAGTGCGTCGTCTTCTGTATCCAGTTTTTCCAGTCCATGCGAATTCAAGAGCAGAACCATCTCATTTTTAATTCCCTGCCCCAGGTCACCGGTCAATGTAAGCTGCGGGAAGATCGCATAATAATTATTCTGATAGCATCTCTGCATATCCGCAATATAACCATCCGCACGTCCCAGCCCATAATCTGCCATAATCGCTTCCAGGTTCGGCAGATCCACTTCATCCGTACCCAGAATCAGATACACGTTGCCTCCATCCGCGAGATAATCCTCTATCAGCGTCTTTTCATCATCCGTAATATCAGAAGATGGCGCATAGAGGAACAAAAGATCACAGTCCTCCGGAATCTGCGCATTCATACTCAGATTGATCTCGGATGTCTCCAGATTATTCTTGGAAAACAATTCATTTACCGATGTAGAAAACGTCGCCTCACCGTGTCCGCTGGTGCGATAGATTTTCTTAGTCTCGGTACTGGTCACATATCCGATTGCGCTTGTAAGTTGTCCTTCTCCATCGAATTCCGTCTCACTAAGCTGTCCGGACATATAATATGTGTATTCATCATATTTGATAATATCGTCAAAGGCAATCTGCGTGCTCTTTCCTGTTTCTTCACACTCTACGTTGATGATGTCGCCCTCTGTATTATACTTCTGCAAAGCGGAAGGATGCTGTACACTATCGATCCATTCCAGGTCGATCTTCTTCGATAAAGCCGCATATTTCTTTACAAATGTCTCAATTCTTTGATCGACAGAATCCAGATCCGCCACGACCGTCAGCTTCACCTCTTTATCCAGTTCGTCCAGAATTTCTTCCGAGACCTCACTGATCTCGTAGATTCCGTTGTCACTGATGTCAATATTTCTCATACTTTCCGGAAGCTGACCGGCCACAAGATTGACCAGCACCGCAATCACCAGAACCAGTACGGTAAGGCCTACACTATACGCACCATTTTTGGAGGATACACTTTTGAACATTTTCTTAATCTTTTCCATGTCTCACCTCTCCTAACTCCAACGTCTTTTCTGAATGGACTGCATCGTAAAAAAAACAAACACTGCAATCACGGTCAGATACATCACAAGTCCACTTACATCAAACAGACGATTTACCGCTATATTCTCAAACACTTCCGTAATATATAATTTCTCCATCAGATTGACCAGAAGATTCTCAAACAGTTCCGCCTTTACAAAACTGAGAGCCACGACTATGGCTACGCCGATAACTTCTACAATACCGGAAATCATCCAGTTTTTCGTCATCTGATAAATAACTGCTGCCACGATCGTCAGAAGAATCACCATCCCGATCATACCACTGGTCTTGGATGTTGGAAGGAACTGAGTCAGTCCTCCCCAAAGATAAACCAGAAGCAGCGCGCCAAAGGTTGTGACAGCCGCGATAATCTGGCTCTCTGTGAGGGATGAAAGGAACATTCCGATTGATATGTATACACATCCCATCAGGAAAAACATTAAAATTGATAAATAATCCACTTTCAGATAGGCCGTCCCAAAGCTTTTGATAATCAACGGAAATGTGCAGAATATTACGCATGGTACTGCAAATACAGTAATCATCGCCAGATATTTCCCCAGTACTACTTCTGTCAGACTCACCGGTGCAGACAAAAGCATCTGATCTGTCCTGCTCTTTCTTTCCTCCGCAAAGGAACGCATAGTCAAAAGCGGTACGATAATAATCAATATATAATTAATACTCAGCAAAACATACGAAAAATACGGATACCCCGAATTCAGATTATACGCCATAAAATAAATCCCGGTAAACACGACCATGAATGCGGTAAGTACATATCCTGTCATGGATTGGAAATAGGATTTTAGTTCTCTTTTATAAATCGCCGTCATCGCCCGATTCCTCCTCTCCTTCATACAGTTCTTCTTCATCCCATAGTTCTTCTACATCGCTCTTTGTCCTGGCTTGTTCCACGGCGGCACTCTCTTTTTGAGTCAATTCAAGGAATACATCTTCCAGTGTTGTCCTGCTGTGATATAGCATCAGGAGCGGGCAATCCGCACCGGCAAATGCACGGAACACATTCTCACGGATATCCTGATTTTCTGTAGGAATCACACTTGCCTTTGTCGTTCCGCCTTCTTCCCCCGGTTTTACGTCTGCGCTTTTCACCTCAGGAATCGACTTCAGAATCATCCTTACCTTATCTTCCGTTCCTTTTGCAAGAATTTCAACCGACCGCTGTCCTTCAAGGAGTTTCTCCAGATTTTCCGGTGTATCACTCGCCACAAGCTTTCCTCCGGAGATGATCATGATATAATCACAGACCTCCTGAATCTCCGCCAGAATATGGGAACTTAATATAACGGTATGCTTCTTTGCCAACTCACGGATCAGTTCGCGAATTTCAATGATCTGCTTCGGATCCAGTCCGACCGTCGGTTCGTCCAGAATGATGATTTCCGGGAATCCCAGAATTGCCTGTGCCAGTCCGACTCTCTGCTTATATCCTTTTGACAGGTTCTTGATCAGACGATTCTCTACATCTGTAAGTTTCACCATCTTCATCGCCTGTTCCACTGCACTTTTCCGCTCTTTCTTCGGTATCTTCTTCAACTCCGCCGCAAAATCCATATACTCGCGGACCCGCATCTCCAGATAAAGAGGCGGCATTTCCGGCAAGTATCCGATGCATTTCTTCGCCTCTTCCGGTTCTTCCAGAATATTATGCCCGTTAATCAGGACTTCCCCTTCGGTTGCCCCCAGATATCCTGTCATAATGTTCATCGTGGTCGATTTCCCGGCGCCATTCGGTCCCAGAAATCCGTATATCTGCCCCTTCTCTACTGTAAAACTCAAATGGTCCACGGCCAGATGTGTCCCATATCTCTTTACAAGATTCCTTACTTCAATCAACACGTTCCCTCCTAGCTTTTTTCTATCTTTCTCAGCTTATGCTTCAAACTGCCCGGATACCACCGGATTTTTCTGATTGCATAAGAGCCAGTATAAGGAATAACTGTGAAAGTTTTGCATGAGAATTGTGATTTTTGTGTGTCTTCACATACCAGACGCTTTCGCCTATAATGATAGAAAATAAAATGCAAAGGAGATATGGCAATGGGAGATCAAAAGCAGCGCATTTATGATATGTTAAAAAAATTGAATATTAAGTATGAAGTTGTCGAACATGAACCCGTTTATACAATGGAAGATATGGACCGCCTTGGTCTTCCTGCAAAAGGGATCCTGTGCAAGAACCTGTTCCTCAGGGATTCCAAGGGCAAGCGGCATTCATCCTCTTGAAAATACGGCAACTGTTTTCCTGTCCTATAAAGATCTGGATAAGTTTTTATGGGAACTTGAAGTTGATGTTATGCAGATTCGGCTATAGTGCCGAATCTTTACGATACCTGAAATATCTTTGAGTTTACGCAAAGAGAGCTGATCGTTTTTTATGAACAATCAGCTCTTTTTCAATCTATTATTAAGCGAGGAATTCTTCCAGGATTTCCCGGATTCTCGCCTCCTTCTCCAACTCTCCTGTTTCATTTGTCACCGGTGCTTTCGCATACCCACGCTCCTGCTCCGGCATATATTCTCTCCTCATACTCTGCATTCCATACTGTTCGTAATCATACCTTGTATTTTGCGATTCCGGCTGTGGGTAGTTCTCCGCCGCGTACGCATTTCCTGAAGCCGCCACCGTCTCTGCTTTTTCCTTTTTCTTCTTTAATCCGTGCCCGAACGGTGCTTTCCCTTTCTTCCCCTTTTCTGCATTTTCTTCTGATGCATTCGGTGACTGCTGCCCGGTCATGGTATATGCCTGCGGCTCCGTCACCGGAACCTGCTGAGGCTGTGGCGTGACGTATGGAGCAGGCTGCGGATCAACTACGGGCACAGGCTGCGGACGCGGTTCACCTCCGGGTATCGGCTGCCGCGGCATCTGTCCGGGCATATTTCCCGGATCTGAAATCGGTTCTCTCTGCGGCGGAACATTTTCCCGTTCCTCCATTGCACGCTGTACGGTAACCTGAAATTCTTTCCGGGGACCTTTTGTATAACGATGAGCATATGTATTTTCCAGGAAATCTACCATATAAGTTTTTGCCACCTCGAGCTGATAGCGTTCATCTGAAGTGATATGGAGCAAGAATAACGCCAGCATACCGACAGAGCCAAGAATCATGTACTGATACATGATCGTATCAGGTCCTTTCACATAATATACCATACCTGCACCGGCAAGACTCAAAAGACCACAGAGCCAGATTGCTGTTCTCTCAAGCTGACGCCATGAATGCAGTCTGAGTCCTAGCACTTTGTACTCATATACATACTTGTCCACAAATGCCCGCACATTCTGCACTTTATCACTGATCATACATGCATGCTCAAATTTTGCTCTCACAAGCTTCATCAGTGCATGATTACTCTTTCCCATGTTACTTGCCGCCTTAACCAGACGTTTTAACGAAATGCCGGCGATAATCTTTGCAAGAACTCCAATAGCAATCACAGCGCCGACGAAGTAGAAAAACACTTGCTGTGTTACGATCCTCTCTAACATAAAAAGAGTCCTCCTTCTTTGATTTGCCACCATTATAGCGTAAATCTCAGGAATTGGACTCTATAATCGTTCTTCATATTCCGACATTCCTAAATGCCGAGATGTCAGAATCTGCCTCTTCATCTGTTAAACTTTACCCATCAAATTCCGCACAAGCCTTACCGTATGGGTGATCGCCTGCTTTTCAAATGCAGCATAATCCATCGTCGAACTGTTGTCAGCTTTGTCCGAAATAGCCCGAATAATGACACACGAAATTTTGTTGAGGTAAGCCGCCTGCGCAATCGCAGCTCCTTCCATCTCCGTACATTTTGCCTGAAACTGTGTCACAAGCCGTTCTTTAACAGCCCCGTCCGATACAAACTGATCTCCGCTCACTACTCTTCCGGTAAATGTATGAATATCCGGATTCGCCTCCTCATTCGCCTGAACAGCAAGCTGTACCAGTCTCTCATCGGCAGGGAATGCAAATGTATCCATACGCGGGATCTGTCCTACCGGATCTCCCAGTGCACTGACATCCATATCGTGCTGTACAGCATCTGTTGAAATTACAATATCTCCGATATCGATCGCCGCATCCAGAGATCCCGCAACTCCTGTATTGATGAGCGTATCTACTTCAAAAAGATCGGCCAGAATCTGCGCGCAGATTCCCGCATTTACTTTCCCGATTCCGCTGCGCACCACCACAACATCCTTTCCGTCCAGCTTTCCCTTAACAAAGGTCATTGCTGCACGCTCTACTGTTTTCTCCACCTGCATTGCCTCTTTTAAATGGGCAACTTCTTCTTCCATTGCACCGATAATGCCTATCATGTTCTATTTCCTCCAAATTCTGTTGTTATACCTTCTGATTTTATGACATGGTTGTATTATAGCAAATTTCCGAATATAAACCTAGCTTTTTTTTCTTCCTTCTGCTATAATCCACTCAGAGAAAGATTATCAGGAGGTCTATGACATGGATTACAAACCGCATGGCGTATGTTCGCAGCTAATTCACATCGAAGTAGATGATGAGAAACGAATTCACAATGTTGCATTTACAAAGGGATGTTCAGGAAATCTACAAGGCATTGCACGCCTTGTAGAGGGCATGACGGTAGATGAAGCCATTTCCCGTCTGGATGGAATCCGCTGTGGAATGAAATCAACATCCTGCCCGGATCAGCTTGCACAGGCTTTAAAAACGCTTCGTTAATAATGAACCTTAATTCCGGTTATTAAAAAATCCAGGTCTTTGTTCTGAAGGCCTGGATTTTTACACTCAATATAGTTTTAAATTAATCCCCCGATTCTCAGGAACAATGGTGCAAATACCAGTGACACGATCGTCATCAATTTAATCAGGATATTAATGGAAGGTCCTGAAGTATCCTTAAACGGATCCCCTACCGTATCTCCGACTACTGCCGCCTTATGGGCTTCACTTCCTTTGCCGCCATGATGATCATTTTCAATATATTTCTTTGCATTATCCCATGCGCCGCCCGCATTAGACATAAAGATCGCCATCAGCACACCCGTTACCAGTGCCCCTGTCAGCAAACCTCCCAGAGCTTCCGGCCCAAGTAAAATTCCCACCGCAAGCGGCGACAAAACTGCCATAATCCCCGGAACCAGCATTTCTTTCAAAGCTGCCGTCGTGGAGATTGCAACACAGGACTTATAGTCAGGCTTTGCCGTCCCTTCCATGATTCCCGGAATACTCCTGAACTGCCGCCGCACTTCTTCGATCATCTGATATGCCGCTTTTGAAACGGATTCCATCGTCATCGCCGAAAAGAGAAACGGAAGCATTCCTCCGATGAAAAGTCCTATGATCACCCTGTAATTCAGGATATCAATGCTTTTCAGTTGTACCGCCTCTGCATAGGAAATAAAAAGCGCCAGTGCGGTCAAAGCCGCAGAACCGATTGCAAATCCTTTTCCGATCGCCGCTGTTGTATTTCCGACCGCATCCAGTTTGTCCGTAATGTTGCGGACGGATTTATCCAATCCGGACATCTCTGCAATACCACCTGCATTATCTGCAATCGGGCCGTACGCATCTACCGCCACGGTAATCGCTGTAGTTGAGAGCATTCCAACTGCCGCAAGTGCAATTCCATAAAGCCCACATACCTGATACGCCGCAAAAATACCTGCACAGATCAGCAGAATCGGAGCCGCTGTAGATTTCATTCCCACAGCCAGACCGCTGATTACCGTTGTGGCCGCTCCTGTTTCTGACTGTTCTCCGATCACTTTTACCGACTTATAGTCCTCTGACGTATAAATCTCTGTAATGGCGCCTATCAGAAGTCCTACGATCAATCCGGAAACCACGGCAACAGCCGCCTTAAAATTTCCAAACAGCATTTTACTGAAAGTAACGGACACAAGAACCACTACAATACTCGCTACATATGTACCCATTTTCAGCGCCTTGTGCGGATTTGATTTTTCATCTCCCTTTACAAAAAAGGTACCAAGCACGGATGCAAGCAGTCCAAAACCGCAGATCATAAGCGGATACATTGCCCCTTCCGCCTGAAAATACACAATTCCCAATGTCAGTGCCGAAATCAGAGCCCCCACATAAGATTCAAACAGATCTGCTCCCATGCCGGCTATATCACCGACATTATCACCGACATTGTCGGCAATGACCGCCGGATTTCTGGGATCATCCTCAGGAATTCCTGCCTCTACCTTACCCACAAGATCCGCTCCCACATCTGCAGCTTTTGTATAGATACCTCCTCCGACACGAGCAAACAAGGCGATCGAAGACGCCCCCAGGCTGAATCCCGACAGCACATCTACATTTTTGGTGAGCAGATAGATCGCACTCACTCCCAGGACACCAAAACCTGCCACGCACATTCCCATTACCGCGCCGCCGGAAAACGCTACCGACAGCGCTTTATTCATTCCACTTACTCGAGCCGCATTTGCCGTTCTGACATTGGCCTTCGTCGCCACACTCATTCCACAATACCCCGCCATGGTAGAAAAGAGCGCTCCTACGACAAAGCAGATCGCAGTCACCCAGTTACCGATCCCGACGCCAATTAAGACAAACAGCACGACAACAAAGAAAATGAGAATGCGGTATTCGGCCATCAGAAATGCTCTGGCCCCTTCACTGATCGCTCCTGCTATCTCTTTCATACGCCCTGTTCCTTCTTCCTGACGGGCAACCTTTCTTGCAAGATACGTTGCAAACAGCAACGCCAGTATTCCAAACACCGAAATCATTTTTACAATTGCTTCCATTTTACCCCTTCTTTCTGAAATTTATTGTATTTCATCCCATATTATCTGTTAATTACATTTTATCAGACATACCCGGAACTGTGAAGTAAAATATATTATTTTCAGTGATAATCCATAGTTGTCTCTATTGTTCTCCTATTGCAAATGCCGCTTTTCAGTGCTAAGATTACCTTATTCAGAAGATAAAAGGAGGTACTGAAAAATGGAATTTCAATTTTCAGATATGGTGAATCAGTTCCAGACCGGCATTTTTGCCATGTTAAATGAGAAGAAGGAGGAACTGATCCGACGCGGCCGAAAGATTTACAACCTCTCAATAGGTACCCCCGATTTTTCACCGGCGCCGCATATTATGAAAGCTATGCAGGATGCCTGTGGGAATCCCGAAAACTACAAATACTCTCTGCGTGATATTCCGGAACTTATAGAAGCCGTACAGTATCGCTATAAACATCGCTTCCAGGTAGATCTTGAACCGGATGAGATCATGTCCGTCTACGGTTCTCAAGAAGGAATGGCACATATTGGAATGGCGCTGTGCAACCCGGGCGATACCATCCTTGTACCGAATCCCGGATATCCATTATTTGAAATGAACGGGATTATGGCAGGTGCCCATATTGAGTATTACAAAATCGAAGAGAAGAACGGATACCTTCCGGATCTTGAACATATACCGGAAGAAATCCTGAAACAGGCTAAATATATGATCGTATCATATCCTCTGAATCCGGTATGCGTCTGTGCCCCGGATGAATTCTATGAGCGATTGATTGCCTTTGCAAAGAAAAATAATATTATCATCATTCACGATAATGCTTATTCCGATATTATATTTACCCGTAAGCAGGGACGTTCTTTCTTGTCCTTCGAAGGCGCGAAGGATGTAGGTGTAGAGTTCTACTCCCTTTCCAAATCCTACAATCTGACCGGTGCCAGAATTTCTTTCGTGATCGGTAATAAAAAAATCGTTGAAAAATTCAAAATACTGCGCAGTCAGATCGACTACGGCATCTTCCTGCCGGTACAATATGCCGCAATCGCAGCACTTACCGGTCCTGATGATTTTGTCGAAGAGCAGCGTCTGAAATACGAAGAAAGAAACCGTGCCCTCTGCGGCGGTCTCCGTGAGATCGGATGGGACATACCCGACAGCCAGGGAACTATGTTCGTATGGGGACGCATCCCGGAAGGCTATGCTTCTTCATTGGATTTCTGCATGGAACTGATGGAACGCACCGGACTGATCGTTACTCCGGGCAGCGCATTCGGCAGCGAAGGTGAAGGCTACGTTCGAATGGCTCTCGTCATCGATCCCGATGAAATCAAAGAATTGCTGGAAGTTCTGAAGGCTTCCAATATGTTTCAAAAATAAGGAGATAGATTAATGTTTGAAAATACCAGTACTTATCCGGAAGACAAATCACATCTGTATCCACTTATAAAAACCAGGCTGCTGGGGCTGATTGATGGGAATCCCCACTGGCTTCCTGCCCTGGCTAATGCATCTGCGCTGTTAAATCTTGCCTTAACAGATATTAACTGGGCCGGATTCTACCTTATGAACAGTTTTCTGAATCCTGCTGCAGATTCTTCAGAAGATTTTCTGATACTCGGTCCCTTCCATGGAAAGCCTGCCTGCGTGAAAATCCAGGTAGGAAACGGAGTCTGCGGCACCGCTGTTGCCCGCGATGAAATCATGCTCGTAAAAAATGTACATGAATTTCCGGGGCACATTGCCTGTGACTGCGCTTCCAATTCGGAAATCGTGATTCCACTTCATTCCAACGGGAAGGTGATTGGAGTCCTTGATATCGACAGTCCCGTCATCGGACGGTTTGATGAATATGACCGCAAAGGTCTTGCTGAATATGCAAAAATATTAGAGCAGCTATTTTAATGCTGCTCTGCTATTTTATGGAAACAGGCTTTCTTTCCTTCATACCAGCTCCCAACCAGTCCCAGTACAGAAAGGGCCACTCCCACCGGCCAGTAGATCAGGAGCGCTGCTCCCCATATAAAAATAAACAAATCGCTGTTTAAAAATCTTTTCATCTCAAACTCCTCCGTTTCATAAACCAACCTTTATGTTTCTCATATGTTCTGAATTTATGATATCGAAAGAGGTGAGTCATAAAAAGTACACCTTACATCGGCTTGCTATTTACATAAACAAACTTTACTCTTATCTCTTTCATTAAGATACTCCTGATATAAATCGAGTGTCATCTGCGATTCTTCCACCGTTTTCCCTTTAAACTTTGGCATCGTCTCCGTTTCATACCATTTTTCTTCAATGCATCTTCGCATCCATCCGATCAGATTATGCACAAAGCTCTGCTCCTGTGCCATCTGAAATGCCTTCTTTATCACATCCGGCCTGTTTTCCGATACCTGGAGCAGCATGCGGATCTCCTGAATGGTGACCGGCTCTTCGCCAAATATTTCAGCCACTTCAAGAATCATACTTTCATTCACAACTACTTTCTTAGGTGCAAGAACATCCGGTGCTATTTCTTCCATTTCCGCTTCCACCGCCTGCATACGCTTCAGATCGGAATGATGTGTACAATTCGGGTTCTTCTTTACCAAAAAGCGGATCCCTGTCACTTTTCCGCCTTTTCCGCTCTTGACCGGTTCATAATCAAAACAGATCTCCGAATACTCGGATTCTTCCAGTTCTTTCTTCGCGACCTCCATAACTTTTCTCCGGAAATTTCTCCAGTCATCAAATGGCGCATCTTTGATTTCTCCCAGAGCTTCTTCAAATCTTCCCTGCTCTACCAGGCGTTTCACTGCTTTGGAAGCATTGGCATCCACCACATTCAATGTAAATTTCAGTTCTGCAACAGAATACGGTTTCTTAGGCGGCCGCGGCACCACCAGCACATCCCCCGGTTCACGCTCAAACCGGTAATACTGTGTTCTCAGGATTTCGTAGATTCGTGTCGTAAACAATGACTTAAACGAGCAAAGTACATCCAGACTCATCCGGGTATAATCTTTTTTAAGATTATAAATATGAGGCTTCATTTCTTTTGTAAAACGCGTTGTGAACACGCCATCCTGGTATTCACATTTATTCACAACATTAAACATGATAAAATTCTCTTTTTCATCATCCTCAATACTTACAACATGTCCCAAAGTCTCCTTTGACACCTCTTTCAGCCTTGAATAGATTGAATTTCCGCTAATATGCAGATAATTCTTAATCTCCTTCGTCGACACTTTTGCAATCAGCTCCCCGTCTTCAATATATGCCTTCGAAATTGCAATATTCAAAAGCTTCCGTTCAAAAAGAGATGTACTGGACTTACTCTCAATCAGCACATTCGAGCGCGACACCATGTCCCGTTCCATCAATTGTTTATCTTTCGTCTTTTTCCCTGTCTCCACCATTCCTTTAACCCCTTATTATCTTGCATCGTCATCGTGTACCTTTTGGGTGTATAAATTGTTTTGTGTACCTTTCAGGTGCCATATTCCCTCACAGCACTCTTCTCTGCACCCTTTTCCTTACAACTTGTGTACCAATCGGGTTATTGTGTACCTTTTGGGTAACACGTTCAAAAATATATCACTCTTTTCGTGTACCAAAAAGGGTATTCCTACACTAAAAAACAGGATCCGCCATCCCCTCAGGAATCCTCTTTCTTATCGTGTACTTTTCAGGGTACCCCTTTCCTTTTTGTGTACCAAAAGGGTGCGTCGCATTCTAAATTATGTGTACCAAACAGGTACACTGCATAAAGCAATTATATACAAGATATAGGATTTTGTAAAGAAAAAAATCCGATTTTGTATCATTGTGTACTTTTCCGGTCATTCATATTCCCTTTAAGGTACACAACATGCCCCTTATTCCTACACAAGTCCCCCCTGAATTGTACACGTCTTTACCCTGAAAGGTAAACAAGCTACCCCTTTCCGGTACACAAAATCCCCCTAAGAATCCCTCAACCACGCGGTTTTCAAGGCTTTCTAATATAAACAAAATTTAATTAAAATATGTTGTTGTTATCTTCAATATATATAAGAATGTCCTCATTTTTGCTATTCCCCCAAAAGCCCCCCTCTTCTTTATATTGTGTACCTTTTTGGGAGAGCGGGATACATGAATGATCTTCAAAATGGATGGACACCTTTCTCTTAATATCATTTTTTATACAACAAAAAAGCACCGCCCCCGATGTCTCTCATACAATCATCGAAAACAGTGCTTATAAATGCGCCTTCAGGGACTCGAACCCTGGACAAATAGATTAAGAGTCTACTGCTCTACCAACTGAGCTAAAGGCGCTTGCTTTATGTCACTTCCGTAACGCAAGATTTATTATATAACCCCTTTCGCAAAAATGCAAGTGTTTTTTTATATTTTTTTTAAATTTTTTCAACCCATTATACGCAAAACTATTACAATTATCAATTCCTACCAAAATTAATCGAAATCTTTTGACAAACTGTACATTTTATATCATAATAAATGTGTGAGACCTTACTTGAGTTAGCGAAAGGAAGTGGCATTATGGACTCACTGGATTACCAAATTTTATCTATACTGAAAAAAAATGCAAGAATCAAAGCATCTGATATAAGCAAAGAGATTCATCTTTCCGTATCAACTGTCATCGAACGTATACGCAAACTTGAAAACAGCGGCATCATAGAATCATACACCATTATTACGGATGAACACAAAATGGGTAACGACTTAACGGCCTTGATGGAAATCAGTCTCACTCATCCGCGCTTTAACGATTCATTTATCGAAAAAATAATGGAACACCCTAACATCATTTCCTGCTACTATTTAACAGGTGATTTTGATTATCTGGTAAAGATTTGCTGCCGTTCTTCGGAACATCTTGAGCAGATACATAAATGGGTCAAAGATCAGAGGGGTGTTCGTTCTACACGAACTCAATTTGTTTTACGAAATGTTAAAAATATTTATACCTCTCTTCCCGAACCCTCTCCTGAAGATAATGCTTGATTTTCGTTCAGAAATCCACAAACTGATGGAATTACGCAAAAATGCTCTGACGAAGCATTTTTGCGCTTTTCCTATGAATCCATTTCACACAATTTCTCTATTGCGCATTCCTTAATCAGACATTTTTCATGTTCATTGAGAAACAATTCCGATATCGCGTTCTGCTCTACAAGCCCTCCGAACTCCTCTGCCACAATGATGGATCGTGCCGCGTCTCTTCCTTCTTCGGTATTATTAAAATCCATCATCAAGTAATACATCCTATCATTCTCATAAAGTCTGCTCTCTGCCGCCTTTCCGGCTCCGAATGCCCCACAGAACTGTATCATGTGATCCAACTCGGGAAATACGATTTGATAAGACAAACATTCTGCAGCATCCTCGCTGGTAAGCTCTTCCTTCACGCGTTGCAGCTGATTCGCCTTCTGCTTTTCCTCTTCACAGGCAATAGAAAGAAGAAGACTTCGATCCGGCAATAACGCGCCATAGAAACTTGTTACATCCCCGCTCACCTGCATATTGAGAACCTCACATCCCTTTTCAAGCAGCAAATTCAGGAACTCTTTTGTCCGTTCATGATTCTGCATCAGTTCTTCCATGCTGTAACCCAATATTTCTATCTCTTCCTGCGTGATCAGGCAATTCATTTTTGTCTCTGTTATTTTCCAGAATGTCATATGTCCACTCCTCTCTTCTTCTAATCAATCCACGCCTTGTTCTATATGTTGTATAACATTATTTCTGTTTTGTCAATCTTTTCATGCGAATTTATACTTTTTTCAGTTTTTACCCTCTATGTACGAACGTTTATTTTTCTTTAATTTCCTATTTCAAATTCTACACAGATAGTGTAAAATAAATTAGGTTATACTATATAAGGAGAGAATAAATTATGAGATTACGAAACGTACCGGGTGCCGATGCCTATTTAACAGCACATCCTCTGGTAATCAAAAATGAGACACGGTATCGCGGAACCTGGAAGGAAACCTTCGAACACCCCGAAAATCCGATTCATATAGAGATTGGCATGGGAAAGGGACAGTTTCTTCTTACCCTGGCAAAAGAAAACCCGAAAATTAATTATATCGGCATCGAACGCTATTCCAGCGTCCTGGTACGTGCTCTGGAACGTTACGATCATGATGAAGCATATCAGGATGTTTCCAATATCCGTTTTATCTGTATGGATGCGCAGAACCTTCCTGAAGTCTTTGCCGTGGGAGAAGTGGATAAGATCTACCTGAATTTCTCCGATCCTTGGCCAAAGGCCAGACATGCCAAACGCCGCCTGACATCTCGTCAGTACTTTGAGCGTTACGATAAGATTCTTGCTTATGACGGGGTTGTTGAGTTTAAGACAGATAATAAAGAGTTATTTGATTTTTCATTGGAACAGGTCGATCTGGCAGGGTGGGTTCTTCTCGCAAAAACCTATGATCTCCACAACGATCCAACTCTCAGCCGTGGCAATGTTATGACAGAATACGAGGAGAAATTTGCCGGACAGGGACATCCAATCCACAAACTGATTGCCATGCGGCAATAGGTATTTTTTGAACGCAAAACGCATAATATAAAGTAACACAGATCACAAAAAGGCGTACACAAATGAAACAAAAATGTAAAATAAAGCATTTTATGTGCTGCTTCTTTTATGACAATCCATGTATAAACCGAAAATTGAGATGTCTTCGGAAGTCTTTTCGGGAAATACATGATATTCTGAATCCCAAATGCATACCATAATCAAAAGAATCCGGCTTAGCGCTTTATAAAAGTACCAAGTCGGATTCTTTCGTTCCATTTTACTACTATATTTAGAACTCAAATACAGCTACGCCATATGGCGGCAGTTTATACGGTATAGAATATGGTCTTCCGTCACATTCTTGCTTCTCAGGTTTATATACCTTCGGGCGTTCTTCTCCCTTTCCTCCATACTGAGGTTCATCACTGTTCAAGATCAGTTTATACTGCTTTCTACGCGATACCCCAACTCTGTAATCTTCCCATTCCATCGGAGTAAAATTGCATACAAAAAGCAGATTCTTTTTATTATCTTTCGAATGACGTATAAAACTATAAACACTTCTGTATCCGTCATCCGCATTCACCCATTCAAATCCTTCCGGTGAACAGTCTTCTTCATATAACGCCTTATTCTTTCTGTAAAGATGCAGAAGATCTTTATAGAAATTCTGAATTGCCTGATGCTCTTCTTCTTTCAGAAGATACCAGTCTAGCTCGCGCGCCTCACTCCATTCACGTAACTGCGCAAATTCTTGTCCCATGAAAAGCAGCTTCTTTCCGGGATGTCCCATCATGAAAGCATAGCCCACTTTCAGATTTGCAAACTTATCAAATCCAAGTCCCGGCATCTTATTCAGCATAGAGCACTTCAAATGCACCACTTCATCATGCGATAATACCAGAATGTAGTTCTCACTGTACGCATAGCTGCTGGCAAATGTCATGAGATTGTGAGCGCCTTTTCTAAAATACGGGTCCAGTTTCATGTACTCTGTAAAATCATGCATCCATCCCATATTCCACTTCATACTGAATCCCAGACCACCATCTTTCGGTTTTCCGGTTACCATCGGCCAGGCTGTAGATTCCTCTGCAATCGTCACAACACCAGGATTTCTTCTAAGTACAACGGAATTCATATGACGGAAGAACTCAATCGCTTCCAGATTCTGGTTGCCGCCATACTTGTTCGCCACCCATTGCCCATCCTGACGTCCATAATCAAGGTAAAGCATGGATGCGACTGCGTCTACCCGAAGCCCATCAATATGAAAATGTTCCACCCAGAACAGAGCATTGGAAATCAGGAAATTCTTCACTTCATTCTTACCATAGTCGAACACTTTGGTTCCCCAGTCCGGATGCTCCCCCTTACGTGGATCCGCGTATTCATATACCGGTGTTCCGTCAAAATCAGCAAGACCGTGGGCATCTCTCGGGAAATGAGCCGGTACCCAGTCCAGAATAACACCAATCTTATTCTTGTGGAAATAATTGATCATATACGCAAAGTCTTCCGGCGTTCCATAACGGGCAGTCGGTGCGAAATAACCGGTAACCTGATATCCCCATGAACCGTCAAATGGATACTCTGCAATTCCCATCAACTCAATATGTGTATACCCCATCTCTTTCAGATAACTGACCGCCTCATGGGCGAATTCTCTGTATGTATAAAATCCTTTATAGTCTTCTCCCGGGTGGCGCTTCCATGAACCGATATGCGCCTCATAAATTGCCATGGGTTCTTTATGGTGATCCCATGTCTTTCTGTGCTCCATCCACTTTCCATCCGACCATTTTAAATTTGAAATATCTGTGATTCTGGATGCAGTTCCCGGGCGCATCTCTGCACTGTTAGCAAACGGGTCTGCCTTGTCAATGAAGGAACCACTGAATGTCTCAATGCAGAACTTATATAGATCCCCCTTCTTTGCTTCCGGGACAAATGCGGTATAAATGCCAAGTGGGTCATTGCGCTCCATCGGACACGCTTTAGAATCCCAGTTGTTAAACTCTCCTATAACAGATACGGATTTTGCATGCGGCGCCCAAACGGCGAAATAAGTACCGTCATTCTTTCCATCATTTACCAAATGAGCTCCTAATTTCTTATAAATCTCATAATGGGTTCCCTGCCCAAATAAATACTGATCCAGTTCGCCTATTTCATATTCTTTTAATGTTTTCTCTTTCACAGCCATCCTCCCGCCTTCTTGTTCAAATGATTATGAATATTATACTAGAAATCGTTGAAAAAAGAAAGAGTTTTGGTTGATTTACACATGCCAAAACTCTTTTTTCTTCCTTTGTATTTTGCAAAAGCACTTATTTAAAGCTTAAAGTCCTCTTCTTTCAAAATTACGCGGTCCGAATCGTCCTTATTCTTGCCGAATACACGTTTCATCAGATGCTTCACATTGGCTTTCTGAGAATGCTCAATCGCTTCATCCATGATCTCTTTCACTTCCGCCACAGTCACTGCATGATCTTCTCTCTGCATCATATCAATACGGCTGTAAAGTGCAAGGATACCCATTTCATCGATCCGGTAACCATTTTCCTTTGCATAAGTCTGTCCAAATGTTACCAGTTCATCATTAATAAACACCGGAAGTTCCAATCTGGACGTAAACTTCTTTTTGAAATTAGGATTTGCTGCAAACAGCTTCTCCAAAGGTTTTTTCTGCTCTTCCAAAACAAACAGCAATTCACCGGTCTGCTCATCCATCAGATCATTCAGTTCATTGACGGTTCTGGCATTCATTTTTGCTGCTTTTTCAATAATCAATGCCCCACCATTCAGTTTTCTGATGATTCCGCCAAGTTCTTTTTTATTCAGAGAATCACCGGTAATAATCGCTACTTTACCCTGTTTCAACTTACGCTGCTTCTGAATTGCTTTTACAATGTCTACTGCAAGCACGGTTTTTCCGGTGCCCTTTTTACCTACAACAACAATATTACCTGTGCGGGATGTTCCATATCTGTTCTTACATCTCTTGTCATTGTCCAGAACTTCTACCAACTGTTCGCTCACCCCTCGAATCGGGACAAAGTAAGAAAACAGTTTCTTCTGTTCCTCAGTAAGACCGGCTTTCAGACCAATTTCACTCGTTGCACTTAGATCATAACGTCCCTGCACAATAAATCCTGTATCAAATTTATTCATACGGGAAGTAATCTCTTCCTCTGAAGGTTCTTCAATTTCCAGAACTTCTTGTTTCTGCTCCGGGCGCTTTGAACGAGGTTTTTTCTTCGAAGCCGGCTCTGAATCTGTCTCTGATTCCAGTTCAATATCAAAATCAGGATTAATCGCAAATTCTGGATCTTCTGCAGAATCTGATTTTTTCTGTGCTTCGAGTATCGCATCTATATCCAGTTCATAGACATCCTTTTCATCCAGATATTCATCCTCGAGCTCATCGTATTCTTCTTCATACTCGTCGTCTTCGTATTCCTCTTCCGCATACTCTTCCGCATCTTCATACTCGTCTTCCTCGTATTCTTCCGCGTCTTCGTACTCCTCTTCCTCATACTCTTCTGCGTCTTCGTACTCCTCTTCCTCGTACTCTTCTGCGTCCTCGTACTCCTCTTCCGCGTATTCTTCCGCATCCTCGTACTTGTCGTCCTCGTACTCTACTTCATCCTCATACTCTTCCGCGTCTTCATACTCCTCTTCCGCGTCTTCTTCCGCATCCTCGTACTTGTCGTCCTCGTACTCTACTTCATCCTCATACTCTTCCGCGTCTTCATACTCCTCTTCCTCGTATTCTTCCGCGTCCTCGTACTTGTCTTCCTCTTCTACTTCTTCCTCGTACTCTTCCGCGTCTTCATACTTCTCTTCTTCGTATTCTTCCGCGTCCTCGTACTCGTCTTCCCCTTCTACTTCTTCCTCGTACTCTTCCGCGTCCTCATACTCCTCTTCTTCGTATTCTTCTGCATCTTCGTACTCGTCTTCCTCTTCTACTTCTTCTTCGTATTCTTCCGCGTCTTCATACTCCTCTTCTTCGTATTCTTCCGCGTCCTCGTACTCGTCTTCCTCTTCTACTTCTTCCTCGTACTCTTCTGCGTCCTCATACTCCTCTTCTTCGTATTCTTCCGCGTCCTCGTATTTGTCTTCCTCTTCTACTTCTTCCTCGTACTCTTCCGCGTCTTCATACTCCTCTTCTTCGTATTCTTCTGCATCTTCGTACTCGTCATCATCATCGTCCAATTGTAAGGATTCTACAACATTTCCCATATTCTCAACGTCATCATCCTCATATTCTTCGGTGACGCCATCTTTCTCTTCATCTTCCAGCGTTTCTGAAGGTTCTGTTCCATTTTCCAACTCCTCCATCAATCTCCGGATATCATCCGCCAGGATTGTCTTGGTATCTCCCAGCGACTCTTCCTCCTGTTTTCTGGCTGCCTTCCTGCGCTTTTTCTCTTCTTCATTTTTTTCAATGATTTTTGCATTTTCGCGCTGGGTTACTTCCCAGTTTGCCAGAATCTCTTCAATCTTCATCTGACCTGTCACCTGAGGATCATCTTGCTTCTGCTGCTGTGCAGCAACATCCACACCACTTGCCACAGCCACACCGGCCTTCAGGACATCGGCCAAATTAGAGCCGGAGATCGTAGTCACAATCTCAGAAGTATTCTCGATCTTGGTTCTCGGCCTTGGCGGTACCGGACGCTCATCCGGAAGACTTTCCAGATCTGGTGATACAATTTCTGCCATCGGCTCAGGAAGATCAGGAAGGTCAATGCTTCCCGTCACATGTACATTTTCCCGAATCTTCTGAGCAATCCTTGGATCCGGTGCCGGACGTTCCTTCGGTTTCTTGAACATCGGTTTCTTTTTTACAGGTTCTTTCTTCTCCCCCGCAAAACGGCTATCATATTTTTCCTGCTGTAAAGGTGTGAGCGGTTTATACTTCATTTTCAGTTCCATTGCCTGATAAACGTACGTGCCTTCACTGAACCATAAAATCAGATCATCACATTCCTCCAGACACTCCGCAGTCATGCCAGCTTCATGATATAACTTAGCAAGTTCATAAGCCCATTTTTCTACATACTCAGCATGTTTAAAATCTTCAAGTGCTTCAATCTGCTGTGTAATCGGTGCATTCTGGGCTCTAAGAATCTTATATTTCAAAATATGCTGATTCGGATCCTTTGGAGCCATCTTGACAAATTCCTCATAGCAGTCCATTGCCTCATCTAACTCATTTGACTTCAATGACAAAAGTCCAAGACGATATACAATCTTGCGGCTTGTCGGTGCTTTATCATATGCAATAAACAAAATTTCTTTTGCTTTTTGCAGTTCCCCCATATTTTCGTATATCTCACTCACAGTAGAAAGCATGGATGAATTCTTAACTTTACGCCAGTCAATTGTATCCGCAATTTCCATTGCTTTTCTATAGGATTTTTCTTCGGCATATTTGAGCATCTGCTCTGTTTTTATGCGATATTCATATTTATCCACTGTTTCTCACCTCTTACAATTATTTTTACTTTTCCTCGGTAAGTTTATATATTTTTACCAGTTAAGTGTAACATACAGCGTAGTCAATGTCAAAAAATATCTAATAATCAAATTTACCATCATTTTTTTCTTCCAACGCTCTAATCAAATAATATGTATATTCACAATACGGCACATCTATTCCATATTCTTTGCCCATTCGTATCATTTCTCCGGCAAACATTTCAATTTCTGTATGACGCCCCGCATCCAGATCCTGCAGTGTAGAAAATCTTGCATCTGCTTTCACTCCCCGGAAAAGCACAACTCTCTCTGTAAGAGGAATTCCTTTGGCATGAGCTACATTTGCCACTTCTTTCCAAAGCCGTTCTGCAATCGCATATACATTTTTACTGTCTTTATACGCATTGAATCCCACTCCAAGAATAGCCTGCGGAAGATTCTGTGAAATGTTGCTTGCATATTTTATCCACATATCCAGCACAATATCTTCCATAACATGGCAGCCAAGTCCTGCACTTTTCAGCAATTGTTCCACAGCCAATACTCTTTCTGTCGGCTCTCTGGTCCCTTTCTCTCCAATATAAACCCCAGCTGTATGCTCCTCGGAAAATGTGATCCGGTTTCCTTCCCTCACCGATGCAATCCGCATAACCGCATACAGCATATGCTCCATACCTATCACTTTTCCAATTATTTCTTCAGAGCTCACCCCATTAAGCAAGCTGATGACGATGGTATGTTCATCAACAATGTTCCGAATATCTTCCAGGATCCCCTGCAACGCATCTTGTTTACATGATACCAGCAGCAGATCCACTCCTTTTGCTGCTTCCGGCTCCTTTACATGCAGTGAATACTTCTTTCCGTTTATGACAATTCCGTCTCTTTCCAATCGTTCTTTCCGTTCGTCACTGGCTATAACACAGAAATGATCCCCCATCTTTTCTGAAAGTCCCCATATAAAATATGCTCCTACCGCGCCAGCTCCCAGAAGCGCTACTCTTTGTATTTCCATATTTCTATGTTCTTTACCTCCATCTTTATCCCGAAACTATCTGCTCTTTACTTCAAACACTGTAATTATACTACATTCTATAAAATAGAGTAAACCTAAGGAATCTTAAACATTTATAAAAAAACAGCCATTACCTTTTTGTAATGGCTGTTTTTTTATATTAAGTTGTTATAATCTTCTTTTATCGGAGGAATCAATCTTTCATTCCTGTTCCTATGTTTATATATTTTATATAATTTAAAGCTCCGGACTATCGTCTTTCATACCTGATTTATAACTTCCAACTACTTTTTTATAAATATCCCTTTGTTATTCTTATCTATAATTTCATCTATGATTATTGGTGCCTTTTTCAATCATTCATATTTGATAATTATTCCGTCTATAACTGATATCTACTTTCATTTTCTATTTATAAATCATCGATTTCTGCTATCTGATGTTTCTTTACACATCTTATAGCTCTTTAAATTATTGTGGTATTTTTCTCAATATGTCTGCAAATTCTGAATCTTTTAATCTTTATTCCAGCTTCTATATCTCTCCGATATATTTTATCATTTCTTTTTATCTCTGCCGGTTAAAATCTATGGTAAAGGCTCATCTCACAGGAACTTTCATTTGCCATACCACTAACATATTGAGTTGTAAATTCTGAATTGTCCAACGGTCAAAGCCTCCTTCCTTTCCAACTCTTTGTCCAAAATTTTTATAAGATATCTGATACTTTCAAAATAAATTTCTTTTACTCATCGAATACTGTAAGTTTTTTATTAAATATAAGTTTTATCAGAAGCTAAATTAAAATTTTCTCTTAATATTTATGAATCATCAATTTTAAAAATTAGATTTTATACACCCCACCTACAAAACTCTCATAAATAAAATGTATACTCGCTTTCTTAAAACTTTCAAATCTTCAAATACTAATTATTCTTTTAATCCTTTTCCGATCTCATCTCTTATATTTTCTTTTATACTCTTGGCGAGTATAATAAATTCGTAAAAGAAAAAATATTTATTAGTAAAAAATTCTTTTTTGAAATTCCCTTTCTCGTCAGGAACTTCTTTTCTTTTGGATTGATTAAATAATACCACCTCAATGCATATTTGTCAATACTATTTTGAAATTATTTTTAAGTTAATTTATAATTTGTTATTTGTGTACCATTTTTCATGCAATTTATACTTTTTATTAAATTTAACAGTTTTCCAATTCGCAGAGCTTATCAACATCATAGAATGTTTTTTCCCAATTATTGTATTTTTTATAGTTATCACCTATTTTTTATTTTTCATTTTGTAAAATTCATGTTAAACTGTTTTCGTAGGATTTTCGACATACTCCTACGTGTCTTTTTGAAACAGGAAAGGAGAACTTAATTATGGGAGGTTTTTTTGGTGTTGCCTCAAAGTCTGAATGTGCTCTGGATTTGTTTTATGGAATAGATTATCATTCTCACCTGGGGACAAGACGTGGAGGAATGGCTACTCACGGGGAAGAAGGCTTCAACCGTGCAATTCATAATATTGAGAATTCGCCATTCAGAACAAAATTTGACAAAGATGTAGACGATATGAAGGGGAATATCGGAATCGGATGTATTTCCGATTTTGAGCCACAGCCGCTTTTGATCCAGTCTCATATCGGCAGTTTTGCAATTACGACTGTCGGCAAAATCAACAACGCTGATCAGCTTATGAAACTGGTATACGAAAAAGGGCATGCGCATTTTCAGGAAATGACGAACGGGCAGGTAAATGCTACTGAACTGATTGCAGCCTTAATCAGTATGCGTGATTCTTATGTAGAAGGTATCCGTTATGTCCAGTCTCTGGTCGACGGCTCTATGACCCTGCTTCTCATGACACCGGAAGGCATCTATGCCGCCCGTGATCTTCACGGACGTACTCCGGTTGTAATCGGGAAAAAAGACGACGGATATTGTGTTTCTTTCGAAAGTTTTGCTTATATCAATCTTGGTTATACCGATTACAAGGAACTAGGCCCCGGTGAAATCGTTTATATTACCCCGGAGAGTGTGGAAACTGTAAGCCCGGCATGTGATAAGATGCGTATCTGCTCTTTCCTCTGGGTTTACTATGGATATCCGACCTCTTCTTATGAAGGTGTAAATGTAGAACAGATGCGTTATAAATGCGGAAGTCTTCTTGCCAAACGTGATGCCGGAACAGTAGAACCCGATATCGTTGCCGGTGTTCCGGATTCCGGTATTGCACATGCGATCGGCTATGCAAATGAATCCGGCATTCCATATGCAAGACCGTTTATTAAGTATACCCCAACTTGGCCGCGTTCTTTTATGCCTACCAATCAAAAACAGCGTGATCTGATCGCGCGTATGAAACTGATTCCGGTTCACGATCTGATCGAAGATCGTAAGTTACTTCTGATCGATGACTCGATCGTCCGTGGAACGCAGCTCAGGGAAACAACGGAATTCCTTTATCAGAGCGGTGCAAAAGAAGTACATGTCCGTCCGGCGTGTCCGCCGCTTTTGTATGGATGTAAATATTTGAATTTCTCACGTTCTAAATCAGAGCTTGATCTGATCACACGCCGTATTATCCGCGAGTGGGAAGGCGACAATGATGTCAATGTACTGAGTGAATATGCGGATCCGAACAGTGACCGCTATGCAAAGATGCTGGATGAGATTTGTAGGATTCAGAATTTTACTTCGCTGAGATATCATAGACTGGATGACCTGATCGAATCGATTGGGTTGGATGCTTGTAAGGTTTGTACGTATTGTTTTGATGGTCGGGAATAAGGTTGTGGTCGCGGGGGGCGCAGGAGGGGATGCATTGCTCCAACGCTCTGGTCCCTGCGACTCGGGACTTCAGAATGTAACAAAAAGGCAGGATGTTCGCCAAATGTGGCTCGCATCCTGTCTTTTTTAACATTCTGATAGTCTCGATTCTCCGGGCCCGCCGCTTAACTTCCGCAATGCATCCCCTCCTGCGCTCCCGCTTTTCAACTTTAGTCCCTGGGGGGTAGGGGTTGTGTGGGGAAGGCTGAGGTTTGACGCGGCGGTGGTGTGGTGTGACGACTCTGCGAGCGTCACACCGGGGGAGGTTTTGTTTTTTGGTGGCGGCTCTTCGAGCGCACTTTGAGGTTGTGATTTTTGGGGGGCGGCTCTGGTGAGCGACTTATGAGTGTTTGTGATCGGGGGCGGCTCTGATGAGCGCCTCCCGGATGATTTTATATCAGCAGGTCATCGATTTTGGTATAGTCTCCGATCTGGTAGCTTTCTATGGCGTTTCCTTTGACAATGTAGAGGCGGTCGTTTATGTAGATGCCTCGGGCGGTCATCCAGGAGTTGCCGTTGACCTCTTCTTGCATTTCGAGGTTGAAGCCGTTGGTTTTGTCGTATTGGAAAATGTAGTACATTTCCTGGTTGCCGTATGCGGAGAAGCCGATCATGTTTTTGTTGTAGTCGATGAGGACTGCGCGGTAATCGTAGAAGACGTCGGAATAGTAGGACTCTTTCATTGTGTATTTGTGTATTTCTTTGACGTCTTTCGGATCGGAGATGTCGAACATGGATATTTTCATGCCGTTTGTCGTTCCGGATTCTTCGTCGGCGTCCATTCCGATTCCGAGGAGGAGGTTGTCACCGTAAAAGTGCAGGTATTCTGAAAATCCCGGGATTTTGAGGGTTCCTATGATTTCCGGATTTTCGGGATCGGAGAGGTCTACGCTGAAGAGGGGATCGGTCTGGCGGAAGGTCACGAAGTATCCGGTATCTCCCATGAATCTTGCGGAGTAAATGGTTTCTCCTTCGGCAAGATCTGTAATTTGTCCTATGATTTCCAATTTATTGTTTAAAACATAGACGGCATTCGTTGTCTCTGTTGCACCGTCAATCGTCGCAACAATACGTAGATTACCGTTATATTCGTCGATGCTGAAGGAATCATTCAAGTAACCGTTGATTTTGCCCTGAGCCTCGCCGGTGAGTACACCGTCTTTGTATGAAATTCTTCGGATCATAGTCTGATTTACATTTTCAAAAACAGTCCTTGCAAGTACGCTTGAACGTGTATTCTCATAAACATAGATGTTGTTTCCGCTCACATAGCATTCGCTGAATTCGGACAATACCGCTTTCTGATCCACGATTTTTCTCGGGTCATCTGCTTTGACGGAGCAAACGACCAGATACTGGGTTGCCGCTTTTGCCGGAGGAAGATAAATATCTTGGTCGGCAATAAAGCTTCCATTCACCTGAGGCACGTAAGCAACTTTATCATTTTTTCCTCCATCCGTGTAAGCGTAGAAATTACTGAAGATATACAGATAGCCATCTACATACCTGGAACTATGATACCTTCCGCTCTGTTCCAGGCTCGCTTTCAGCTTGGGATTGCTTACATCAGAAATATCATACGTATCCAGATAGGCCTTTTCTGTATCGTAAAACGTCTCATCTGTGTCGATTATCACATCGTAAGTATTACCGAGTACAAAAAGCTGATTCCCGTCAACGTAGAACTCACTGATCTGCGTATTTTCTCTCGCTTTTATCGTTCCGGCAATTTTCATCTGTTCGTTCCGGGTATCAACGATCGCTATTTCCATGGCGTTGTCCTTCAGAGCGTAGAGATAGGTTCCGTCTGTCTTGACAATATCTGCTTCTCCGACTCCTTCTGTCCGCACATTCGTATCGGAGTATCCTTCTCCCGGCATCGTCCTGTCGGATTCCATACTGGCTGCACTGTCCGTACTGCTCGATTTCTCGACCGCACCATACCATGCGGCACCGTCACCGAAACCAGCATCATACCTTCCATTTTCTTCTCTTAAAGCTGTGTTATAACTCTCCAGATATTCATACACTTGATCGTAATCTTCCGCCGATGCGATCTCAGTATTGATCCGGAATTCTCCTTTACTGTTTTTTCTCGCACTTTCTCCTGATGTAACGATTCCCAAACCATTTTCAGATCCACTCAGGGAATGAACCACTGCTCCTGCCAGCAGAACCAGTGCCACGCTCGCTGCGGCAAGTCCATAAGTATAAGATCGTTTCCACCTCTTTACCTTCTTTTTCTCCAAAAGTTTTTGTATATTCTCCGGCTGCAGGCTTTCCGGAACTTCTATATCCTTCGTCGCATCGTTGATTTTATCAAGAATTTCTTTTTCCTGTCTTGTCATAATGCCTTCTCCCTTCGATTATTATTCTTATGCCTTCACGCAGTCTTTGTTGTCGGGCGGGCCGCATAATACGATTCTCATCTTTTCCAGCGCTCTCTTCCTCTTGGATCGCACCGTACTGGAATTCAGTTTATACATTTTTCCGATTTCTGCACTGTTATATCCGGCAAAAACGGAAAGTGCCACAATAAACTGCTCTTCTTCCGAGAGTATAAAAAAAGCTTTTCTCACGTCTTCTGTTATCTGATCGGTAAAATCTTCCGATGCATGTTCTTCCTCAATCGGCACTTCGGTACGTTCTTTTGCCTTTAATTTCTTTTTACATACATTGGCAAGAATTTGGAAAATCCACGAGCGAAATGCCTCTTCTTTCCGCAGCTTATGTACGTTTTCATATGCCAGAAGTACAGATTCGCTGACTGCATCTTCTGCATCATGTGAATTCTTCATCATACACAATGCAAAACGATACATATCTTTGTAAACTAATTTATATAATTCAGTGAATTGCTTCGCATCAATCACCGCTGCTCCCTCCTCCCTTGAAAGTCGACTTCTATTTATTAGAGTAAATAAAAGGGGCAAGTGTTGCAAGAAAAATAAATTTTTTCAAAAAAAGAAGCACCCCGATAAATGGAATGCTTCTCTCACTTTATATTTTAGTTGTATTACCCTCTATAGTAATTGATCAGACATCCTTTCAGGATGATCTCTCTTTCTACATCCGTCAGATCTCCTAACTTCAGTTCGATTTCTTTCAACTCATCACCGACAACATACGCCTTGATCACTGCTGCTTTCTCTTCGACAGCTTTTCTGACATCTGGTACGAAGATGTAATCGCCATTCTTGAAGGAAAGTGCGGTATGATCTTCTTCTGTGATAAACGGAAGCATACCCCAGTTGATCAGATTTGAGCGGTATCTCTTGGTAGCATATTCGTTGGCGATATTTGCCCAGCCACCAAGCACTTTCTGACAGGATGCCGCCTGTTCACGCGCGGAACCGTCTCCAGGTTTTACAGCAAAAATCGTACTTCCTACACCCAGATTTCCTCTGCCTGCCTCCGGGAATTTTACATTTACCTTCTCCATAACAGACTTCATTTCCGGAAGTACATCCAGCGGGCAGGTTCCTGCTTCAATCGCTTTCTGTGCCTTCTGAACTTCTTTTGCCCTTCCCACATAAGCCGGATCCTTTCTGGAAAGTGCAAATTCTGCAAGTCCAAGCGGATTAGAACGGTAAGAAGATGTCTCTCCGGATGGAATCAGTTCGTCTGTTGTCGTTACCGGATCGTGAATTTCAGAAACCACTTTGAGAAGCAGATTTTCCGGAAGAGCACTCATCGCCGGCCAGTCCTTGATATTCGGGCCGAATTTGATTTCCACAGACGGATCTGCAACGCCGTGACTGTCAAATACACGGTTTGCATAAATGTTTTTATCAAAATGATAGGTCGGATTCTTATATTCTACATCCATCGCGGTAGCCGGTGTCAGGAATCCTTTATTTGCTGCGGTTGCCGCAATGGAACGTGCATCCATCAGCGCTACGGATGCGATCTGTCCGCTCTGCAGCTTGCTTCCTTCACGGTTCGGGAAGTTTCTGGTAGAGTGTCGGATGGAGAATGCATTATTGGCAGGTGTATCTCCTGCGCCGAAACATGGTCCACAGAATGCGGTCTTCACGATCGTTCCTGCTTCCATCAGTGTCGCAACTGCTCCATTTTTCACAAGTTCCATGTAAATTGGTGTACTTGCAGGGTAAACACTGAATGTAAATTCATCAGAACCAATATATTTTCCTTTGATGATATCTGCTGCAGCGCAGATATTTTCAAAACCGCCGCCCGCGCATCCTGCAATAATACCCTGATCTACATAGAGCTTTCCGTCTACCACTTTGCTCTGCAGTGAATAATCCACTGCACCATCAAGACTTACAAGGGCTCTCTGTTCTACATCATGAAGCACGTCTGCAAGATTTGCATTGACCTCATCAATGGTATATACATTGGATGGATGGAACGGCATCGCGATCATCGGACGGATTTCGCTCAGATTCACATAAACCAGTCCGTCATAGTAGGTCACTGCTCCCGGGTTCAGTTCTTTGTATTCTCCGACTCTTCCATGAATATCGTAGAATTCTTTGATCTTCTCGTCGGTTCTCCAGATTGAGGACAGACAAGTGGTCTCTGTAGTCATGACATCGATTCCGATACGGAAATCTGCACTCAGTTTGCTAACTCCGGGTCCCACAAATTCCATCACTTTATTATTAACATAGCCATTTCCGAATGTCGCGCCGATGATTGCAAGTGCAACATCCTGCGGTCCTACGCCTTTGATCGGTTCCCCGTCAAGATAAATCGCCACAACACCCGGCATTTTGATATCATAGGTCTTATTCAGCAGCTGTTTTACCAGCTCCGGTCCGCCTTCGCCCATCGCCATCGTACCAAGCGCTCCGTAGCGGGTATGACTGTCTGAACCAAGAATCATCTTACCGCCGCCTGCAAGCATTTCCCTTGCATACTGATGGATGACGGCCTGATGAGGCGGAACGTAGACACCGCCGTATTTCTTTGCGCAGGTAAGGCCAAACATATGGTCATCTTCATTAATCGTTCCTCCAACCGCACACAGGCTGTTATGGCAGTTCGTCAGAACATACGGAATCGGGAATTTCTCAAGGCCGGAAGCACGCGCCGTCTGAATGATTCCGACAAATGTAATATCGTGGGAAGTCAGCTTGTCAAACTTAATCTGAAGCCGTTCCATATTTCCGGAAGTATTGTGTGCCTTCAGTATTCCATACGCCATGGTCTGCTGTGCAGCTTCCTGCTTCGTGATCTGAGTTCCTGTCTTACTTTTTACTGCCTCCAAAGCATCCGGTGCGTCCGGAATAATTTCCATACCATTTACAAGATACGCACCACCATCATACAATTTCACCATTGTCAACACTCCTTTTCTTTTATGCTGTATTTATCTGAACCTGTTATTCCTTTGAGCGGACAAATTTCACATGGTCAGCAACCATTAATGCAATTTTAAATGTAAGTGCATCTTCAAATACTCTGACATCCAGCCCTGTCTGTTTTTGAATCTTCTCCAGACGGTACACCAATGTATTGCGGTGTACGAAGAGCTGCCTTGCCGTCTCCGAAATATTCAGGTTATTTTCAAAAAATTTGTCTACGGTAGACAAGGTTTCTTCTTCAAACTGATCCACTGCTTTTCCAGCAAATACTTCCTCCAGAAACATGTCACAAAGTGACAGCGGAAGCTGATGGATCAGACGACCGATTCCCAGTTCCTTGTATGCGAGGATATTTTTTTCCGGATAGAAAATCCTTCCGACATCCAATGCCATCTGCGCCTCTTTATAAGACTGGGAAACATCCTTCAGTTCCTCCACAATGGTACCGTAAGCCACTCGGACATTTACCATTGCTTCTGTATTGATCATATCGACCAGCATCTTCGCATTGTGCTGGATCTCTCTTGTGCTGTCTGTTTCATCCAGCGCCTTGATCAGGATTACATGTCCTTCATCGACCGCCGTTACATAATCACCGGTTCCCGAAGTATAGATGCCTTTCACCATCTCGAGGACGATGGTATCCTCCGGATTCTTTGGTTCGATCAGAATGACTACTCTGCGCTTTTCCACCGGAATGGACAATTTCTTTGCCTGATTGTAAATATCGACCAGAAGAAGATTATCCAGAATCAGATTCTGCATGAAACGGTTCTTATCCATCCGCTCCTTGTTCATGCGGATCAGGCCTTCCAGCTGACTCACACAGAGTTTTCCACTGACCCTTCCGTTCAGTTTGTCTTCATGCTCGATCACAAAAATATAGATCGGCTCCAGTTCATCACAAACCGGGAAGACCGCAATCTCATCTGTCACAAGTTCTGCCGTACAGCCCACCTCCTGAACCTCCGAGATAAACGCTTCTACTGCGTGCTGGATCCAGCCCTTCTTCGCTCCGACTGCGGCCAGCATGGCCGCTTCCATATTCCAAATGGAACAACTACATTCCACAATATCCCCGATTTCATGAATCGTTCTCTGTAAAATCTGATTCGATAACACTTTATTTTCCTCCTAATACTCTCCGACAATCGCCGCTTTAATCAAATTCGTTTTTCCTGGGCGCCCTACCGGAACACCGGCAGTCAGGATCGCCACATCTCCTTCCTGTACAAATCCCTCTCGTTCAGCTGCTTCTGTCGCATGAAGGAATAAAATCTCCATGCTGTACTCTTCTTTGATCAAAATCGGTGAAATTCCCCAAGACAGATTTAATTTCCGGCAGGTACGCATATCGGAAGTACATCCCACGATCGGACATCCCGGTCGAAATCTGGACACCATTCTCGCAGTATGGCCGGACTTGGTCACGGTAATGATGGCCTTGGCGTCCATATCAATGGCCGTCATACAGGTTGCATGGGAAATCGCCGTCGTCATATCTTTCTTTTCTTCTTTTTTCCGGACACTGAACAGTTCATTATATGGGATGTCACTTTCGGTTCGCACAGCGATACGAACCATTGTTTTCAGTGCCTCCACCGGATATTTTCCCGCTGCAGTTTCTCCGGACAGCATGATTGCGCTGGTTCCCTGGTAAATCGCATTTGCCACGTCCGTCGTCTCCGCACGAGTTGGACGTGGATTTTTTATCATGGAATCCAGCATCTGGGTTGCCGTGATAACCTGTTTCCCCGCATTGTAAACTTTGGCAATGATTTCCTTCTGGATGACAGGAACGTCTTCCAGCGGGATTTCTACACCCATGTCACCTCTGGCAATCATGATTCCATCGGCAGCTTCGATGATTCGATCGATATTATTCACGCCCTGCTGGTTCTCGATCTTTGCAATGATTCCGATATCAGCTCCACCGTTCTCATATAAAATCTTACGAATCTCCGCCACATCTTCTGCTGTACGTGTAAAAGAAGCTGCAATGAAATCAAATCCTTCTCGAATTCCAAAAAGAATATCTTCTTTATCCTTCGGGCTGATAAACGGCATATTCACATCCACTCCCGGAAGGTTCACGCCTTTACGGTCTGAAACCATTCCCCCGTTTTTTACAACACAGTGGATTTCTTTTCCTTCAATACTTACGACTTCCAGACCGATCAGACCATCGTCGATCAGCACACTGTCTCCCGGCTTTAAGTCTTTATATAAATCTTCGTAGGTTACGGATACCTTTTCGTTTGTTCCTTCAATGTCTTCCGATGTCAGTGTAAATTCCTGTCCTTCGACCAGTTCAACCTTTCCTTCTTTAAAAGTACGGATCCGGATCTCCGGTCCCTTCGTATCCAGAAGAGCGGCAACCGGTCTTCCGAGCCGTTCCCGGATCTCCTGAAGTTTGATCAGACGCTCCTTCTGTTCCCGATGACTTCCGTGAGAAAAGTTAAATCTGGCAACATCCATCCCTTCCTGAATCAGTGTTTCCAGTACCCCTTCTTTATCGGTTGATGGTCCTAAAGTACAAATGATTTTCGTTTTGCGCATCCTGTTCCTCCTACTGTTATTCTTCTCTTGTCCTGCTTTTCCATATGCTATGTGGACGTGGCATAGCCTTTAAGTCACATATTATCTATTACACCACTTATCGTAACATGATTTTAATTCACACACAACTGCGTCTTTTGCACAAAAATCTATGCATTCTATAAGTCTTCTTTGAGATACGGCGCCGTTACAGATTTTTCACTTGTTACAAGTTCTTCCGGCGTACCTGCAAACAACAGATTTCCTCCTTCATTTCCTCCGCCCGGCCCCAGCTCGATCAGATAATCACATCCTTTTATGACTTCCAGATTATGTTCGATCAGGAAAAGGGAGTTCCCGGCATCCACCATTTCATCAAACAATTCCAGAATGTTACAAATGTCTTCCATGTGCAGTCCGTCGGTAGGCTCGTCCAGAATAAAAATCTTTCCACTGCTGTTCAGATACGATGCTAGCTTCAGCCGCTGAAGTTCTCCACCGGATAATGTGGACAGGGACTGATTCAGATGAAGATAGGAGAGTCCCACCCTCGTCAGCGGATGAAGCATTTTTGCCACCTCTGTTCCGGCAAACCATTCTTCTGCTTTACTTACAGTAAAATCCATGACTTGGGCAATGTTATATCCGTCTACCTCATATTCCAGCACCTCTTTGGAATATCGGAGACCACCGCATGCTTCACATACTGTTTCGATGGAATCCATAAAAGCCATATCCGAGACGACCACTCCTTTTCCTTTGCATACCGGACATTTCCCTTTTCCATTAAACGAGAAAAGTCCGGCACTGACGCCACATTTTCCGGCAAAAATCTTCCGGATTTCATCTGCCGCTCCAAGGTATGTTGCAGGAGTGGACCGCAGACTGATTCCAATGTTTTTCTGACTGATATAAATCGGTTTTTCAGGGCATGTCTCTGCAAAATGTTCCATCAGTGAGCTCTTTCCTGATCCGGCAACTCCTGCGATCACAGTCATCACGCCCAACGGTATTTTTACGGAAATATCCTTTAGATTATGGTATGTCACATTTTGAAGTTCATACCAGGTCTTTGGTATTCTGACACATGTTTTCAAACCACTTTTCCTGCGAAGCATTTCCCCTGTCCGGGTATTGCTTTTCACAAGTTCCACATAGCTTCCCTGAAACAGGATATTTCCTCCGGACGCACCTGCCCCGGGGCCAATGTCAACGATATGATCCGCTGCCCGGATCATTTCCTTATGGTGCTCCACCATCAGAACGGTATTGCCTGCATCCCGTAACTTTTCCACCGCCCGCAGAAGCCGGTCGATATCATGACTGTGGAGGCCTACGCTCGGTTCATCCAGAATATACAGCAGATCCGTAAGAGATGAATTCATGTATTTGGCAATCTTGCATCGCTGTGCTTCTCCACCTGACAGGGTTCCGAGTCCCCTCGCCAGTGTCAGATAATCAAGTCCAATATCAATTAGCGCCTGGATTCTGGCAGAGAGTGTTCGCTTAATATCCTCCGCCAACGGTGACTCTATTTCATTCAACCATACGCTCAGTTCTTTAAGCGGCATCGCAGTCACTTCGGCAATATTTTTCCCGTTTATCCGGCATGAAAGCACCTTCGGATTCAGGCGGGTACCTCCGCAATCCGGACATACTCCGCGGTGCGTCATGGGACCCAGGATCTGTTTGTGCAGTTTTCCTTCCTCTGAATTCAGAACACTGCGGTACATTCTGTGAACCAGGCCTTCATACTTTGCCGTCTTCGGCCATCCTTCCGGTGGGTTTTTCAAACGAATCTGCGGCGAATACAGAAACAGTTCCAATTCTTCTTCCGAATAATCTTTTATCTTTTTATTCAGGTCAAACAGCCCACTGTTGGCATATCGGATCCATCGCCACTGTCCCGGCTCAAATGCGACATAATTAATCACTCCGGGATCATTCAGACATTTATCAAAATCGACCAGCTTGTGTACATCCAGTTCCGTAATCTCACCGATTCCATCGCAGCGCGGACAGCTTCCCTGCGGATGATTGAATGAAAATGTATCCGAATAGCCGACAAACGGTTCCCCCACTCTTGAAAAAAGAAGTCTCAAAAGTGTATAAGTGTCTGTATACGTTCCGACTGTAGAGCGCATATTAGGTGCCGGTTTTTTCTGATCGATCACGATCGCGACCGGAAGATTATCGATTCGTTCCACATGCGGCCGCCCGTATTTGGGCAGATAATTCTGGACAAATCCCGGGAATGTATCATTCAACTCCCGTCTGGACTGGGCTGCGATCGTATCCAATACCAAAGAAGATTTCCCTGAACCTGAAACACCGGTGAACACCGTCATCTTATATTTCGGGATATCTATCGAAATATGTTTCAAATTATTTTCATAGGCATTCAATACTTGAATAAATTCTCTGTTCATTTGCAAATTTCAGCTTAACCTTTCCTTTTTTGATCTTTGACAATATATTATCTCAAACTATATTCACAATATCATTCATGTTTTGTATGGTCAATGTTCTTTCCAACATTTTTCTTCTGCCGACAAAACCAGTCTAGCGTCCGATCAATACATGCACATTCGCGCGAAGAAACATTTACGCACAAAAAGAGGAACGGCCTTGTTCCTCAATGTCATCTGCTTGACAGCGTGGTGTGAAAGCCGTTCCTTTTTTCTGTTGTATTTTCGTTTCTTTTTAGGTTAAAGACTACTTATTATTCTTCAGCCACTCAGTTGCACAGTGAGCCAGGCAGGCTGATCCGATCGGAAGCACGTCTTCATTAAACAACACCTTCGGATTGTGAGCGGAAACTGCTCCTCTTTCATCCAGAAATCCTGCGGATATATACATAAATACGCTCGGGATCTGCTCTGCAACTACAGCGAAATCCTCTGAAGCGCTGGCGGTAATTCCCGGATAACCCATAAGTCCGGGGATTGGCAGCTCATTCATGTAGCCTACCATTTCCTTTGTTAGCGCAGCATCGCTGATCAGCGGGCCGACTCCGCCGGTCATAACTACTTCTGCTGTACCGCCGTAAACTTCTGCCGTACGTTCGCTCACTTCTTTCATACGTTTCAGCAGCAGATTACGGGCATCCGGACTATTGGTACGGATCGTACCGCTCAGTACCGCACTCTCCGGAATAATGTTCGGAGCGGAACCAGCCTGAAACTGTCCAATCGTCAGGACACAAGCATCATTCGGATTGCTCTCTCGTGCAATCAGTTCCTGCAGTGCAAGGTGCACATGCACACCGATGTTGATCGGGTCAATAGACATATGTGGATATGCTCCGTGTGAACCGCGTCCCTTGATATGAATCTCAAATCCGTCCATGGAGAACATAATAGCCTTACCACTGTCATTATACATATAAGTTCCCATCGGAATCTTTCCAGGACCGACATGATAAGCCATCGCGATATCCGGTTTCGGATTCTCCAGAATTCCGTTCTCAACCATGTTGTTTGCTCCCGTGAAATTCTCCTCTCCCGGCTGGAACATGAATTTAACAGTTCCTTCCAGAGCGTCCTCATTCTCTTTTAACAATCTTGCTGCAGTAAGAAGCATTGCCGCATGAAGATCGTGTCCACAACAATGTCCTTCTGTTCCCGTAGGACAGGCAAATGGGAGCCCGCTGTCTTCCGGCATCGGAAGAGCATCCATATCAGCTCGAAGCAAAATCACTTTACCGCCTTTTCCAAGCGTAGCGGTAACACCTTCTCCGCATTCTTTCGGATCAAGACCATATTCCTTCAGTTTCTCCAAAATATACGCTTTTGCCTTCGGCATATGCAGCCCCACTTCTGCATTGGTATGAATATAACGGCGATCCGCTATAGTCTCCTCCTTCAATTCCAGTGCACGTTCATAATAATTCATAAACATTCCTCCTTTGTGTCAGCGTTTTGATTTTGCTCCCCCGGCAAAACTTTTGCTAAAAAGAACTATAGCACGAATATGTAAAAACTACAAGAGTCACCCGCCCCAGTCACCCTTGAATTTCCCCTTAAAAGCTGTTATGATATGGCATATAGCTCATTTTCACACAGCCAAACAGGAGGGATATCTTTGTCCGAATATACACCAACTTCCAAAACGGAAACGGAAGAAACGATTATGAATCCAGACCCGGTAGCGGAAGCACCAGATCCTGAGATCAGAGCGGAAAAAGAAATGGAACCAGTCTCAGAGGAAGAACCGCCGAAACGGCTTTTTTCTCCATTCCGCTCGAAGAAATCTGATTTTTCACGAGATGAGTGGATTCTTTCTCATATTGATAATTCTCAGCTTATGGAATATCTCAAGTTAGAGCAAAAACGGTTTGAACAGCTTCAGGAAGCAAAAGAACGAAAAGAGAAGCGGTTATTTACAGCCTTTAAGCTTTCCGTCTCTCTGGCTGCAATCGTTGCGGTCATTTATTTATTGAAGGATGTGCCTACCATCCTTGTCAATATTTTATACATAGCCGGTATTCTTGCAGCGTTCTGGTTCTGGAAGAATCCGAAAGATAAGAATGAGAAATAGCACTATTTTATATTAGAAAAGGCTGTATGCAAACCACGGATAGACCATCTGTTTTACATACAGCTTTTTATCATTTTTCATCTTAAGATAAGATTAACGTAACTGTTCAGAGCCAACCTCGAAAACACTTCGTGTTTCCTCAGTGTGGCGTATCCGCCAAATAGATTTGTACAAAAAAGTGCTCACGAATGCAAGCATTCAACACCCTTTTTTGACAAATCTGCTTGGCTCTGAACAGTTACAGATTAACAATTCTCCCCAATCATAATCCGGATGATTTCTTCATTTGTTTCTTTCATGCCTTGTTTTCCAAGTCTTCCGACGTTCTGAAGGGTCGCTTCAACACCATTTGTAACGATTCCGTCTCCTCCGACAAATTCCTGTCCGTGTACATACATTTGATATCCGAAAATTCCTGCTTCTACAGCGGATGCAATCTTCGCAGCACAGGATGCCTTTGCTCCGTCGCAGACGATCCCGGAAACAATTGCCAATGCGTTTACTACTGTATGAATAATTTCTTCGTATCCACCGCCGCACAAATATGCGATACCTGCACCTGCTCCGGCTCCTGCACTGACTGCTCCACAGTATGCGGAAAGCCGCCCGATCGGTGTCTTCTGGTGAATTGCCGTCAGATTAGAGAGCACCAACGCACGGTACATTTTCTCCTTTCCTGACTGTGTTCCTTCTGCATATACAATAACCGGTACAGATGCCGTGATTCCCTGATTGCCGCTTCCGGAATTGATAATAACCGGAAGTTCACATCCATTCATACGGGCATCGGAACCTGCCGCTGCCATTGCCTTCGCTTTTACCATAAGATTGTCTTGCCCAATATCCAGCAGGACAGAACCAATATTTGCTCCGTAATTTCCCCGGATTCCTTCTTTTGCAATTGCCATGTTATATTCAATCTGGCGGTCAAGGATCCCTTTCACATCTTCAATTTCCACTGTTTCGGCAAAATCAAAAATATCTTTCATATTCAACAAGCTTCTGTCTGTAAGTCCCTCTTCGCTTTCGTCATCCACTGGTACTTCTTTTAAAACCTCACCATTTTTCTCAATAAGAACAATATTCGTATGATAGTTTGCAATTCTTACTTTTGCATATTCTTTCCCTTTATACAGCGTCACAATAATTTCAAATGTAAGTCCGTTGTCGATATGCTCGATTTTGATTTCTACATTTTCCAGATATTCTTTCATCCGGGCTATTTCTTCCGCTGTTACTTCTGCAATTACCTCAAGTTCTTTTTCCGGCTTTCCCGCAATAATTCCCGCCACAGCAGCTGCCGGAATTCCTTTGAGGTGATCCGTATTCGGTACGATTACAGATTTGACATTTTTAATAATACTGCCACTTGCTCCGATTACTACTCTGTCCGGTAATTCTCCCAGAACTTTGCGAGCAGTCGCTGCTGCATAAGCCAGTGCAATAGGTTCCGTACATCCCATCGCCGGAACAAGTTCTTCTCTCAGAATATTCACATAGGCTCCGTATTTCTCATCGTTTTTGTACATTTCTTTTTCTCCTTTTCTTCTTGCCTCCAGGTATCGCTATCCCTATTTTTCCTCTCGCATTTTTGTCCACTCTTTCTCCCCAGAAAGAGCTTGCTGTTCTCGTAATCTCAGTGTATCATGGAATTATCACAAATGTAAAATTTAATGTTTTTATAATATCGTTAAATACTTTTTATATTATAATCAGGAGGAACCGGTATGGAATTCCGCGAAATATCAACGTTTTTGCAAGTAGCAAAGTTTAAAAGCTTTTCCCGCGCCGCCGAGCAGCTTGGCTATACTCAGGCTGCCGTCACAATTCAGATTAAAAATCTGGAAAATGAACTCGGAGTTCATCTTTTTGATCGAATCGGAAAACAGACGCTTCTTACACATCAGGGACGTATTTTTTATAATTACGCCTCTAATATCACAAGGGAAATCTCTCAGGCTAAAGATGCTCTATCGAATCCGGATGAGCTGACAGGAAAGCTCTGCCTGGGGACCATAGAATCGGTCTGCGCGTCTGTTTTCCCCGTCCTTTTGCGTGAATATCATCGTCGTTATCCCAAAGTAAATATAAAAATTGTCACAGATTCTCCCGAAATCCTTCTTCATATGATGGATAAGAATACATTGGATATCGTCTATTTTCTGGATAAACCTGTGTATAACACAAAATGGGTAAAAGTACTGGAAAAACCGGAAGAGGTTTTTTTCGTATCTTCTTCTGAGAATCCGCTTTCGAAGCGCAGAGAACTGAATCTGGACGAGGTGATCTGTCAACCATTTATTTCCACAGAAAAGGATGCCAGTTATCGTCTTCTGCTTGAAGAATCACTTGCTGAAAAAGGGTATGAACTTCACCCATTTCTCGAAACAGGAAATACAGAATTTATCATCAATCAGCTTCGCCACAATCTGGGAGTATCATTTCTGCCCGGATTTATCGTAAAAAAAGATCTGGATGAAGGTCGTCTGAGCAGGCTGGATGTCCGTGATTTTCATCTGCAAGTCTGCCGCCAGATCGTCTATCATAAAGACAAATGGGTAACCCGTGAAATGAAGGCCTTTTTAGAACTGGCGCAGGATTTTTTATGAATTGTGCACAAATCATTCATTACAAGAAGTGCTTTCATTGCCATTATTCCCCATCTATGATAAAATGAATATCAATACAATTCGCAAAAACAGGTAAAGAAAATTTACTGTTTTCGCAACTAAAGGAGGAGAAAATATGAGTAAAGAAACAAAAGAGAGAAAAAGTCATTTCAAAAGAAAACCCACGTTTACAGAATCTATCATTCCTATTATTGCGATGTTGATCATCCTGACCATCGGCAAAGGAATCTATGGATTCAATACTGAACCACTTCTTATCATGGTTGCCTGCGTCGCTGCATTCATCGCATTCCGTGTAGGTGTTACCTGGGATGAAATGCTGGATGAAATTTGTAACAAAATTGCCAAAGGTATGCCTGCCATATTAATTTTGGTCTGCGTAGGCGCGTTAGTCGGTACCTGGATGGCTGCCGGAACTATTCCGCTTATGATTTATTATGGTGTTCAGATTGTAAGTCCAAAATTCTTGTTGGTAACTGCATTCTTAATCACAGCAGTAGTTTCTATCGTTACAGGTACATCCTGGGGATCTGTTGCAACAATGGGTGTCGCTCTGATGGGTATCGCAAGTACACTTGGTGTTTCACTTCCGGCAACAGCAGGTGCAGTTATTGCCGGTTCCTATTTCGGAGATAAGATGTCACCGCTTTCTGACACAACGAATCTGGCTCCTATCGCAGCCGGAAGCGAATTATATGAACATATCGGACATATGTTTTACACCACCATTCCTGCTACGATCGTATCTCTGATCGTATATGCTATTGCCGGAATGAATGCAAATGTTTCTGCCGGGGCGAATTCAGAGGCAGTAACAACGATGTTGGCACAGTTGGATCAGATGTATAACTGGAATCTCCTGCTTCTTCTGCCGGTAGTACTTATCCTTGCCGGTTCTCTTTTGAAAAAGCCAACCCTTCCGGTCATGCTCCTTTCTACTGTTGTTGCCGGAATTGAAGCATTTATCTTCCAGGGACAGCCTCTGAAGAATATTTTTGCTTCGACTGTAAATGGATTCAATGTAACGATGATAACCAAATCCGGATTCGACTCTGCAACCGCTTCTGCCGAAATCACAAAGCTGCTTAACCGTGGCGGTATGAATGGTATTATGAGTACGACACTTCTGGTATTCTGCGCATTCTGCTTCGCAGGTATTATGAGCCGGGCAGGATGTCTGGATGTTGTTCTTCAGAAAATCCTGAGCGTCGCAAAGAGTACCGGTGCACTGATCGCAGCCACCGTAGGTTCTTGTATTGTTATGGCACTTACAACCGGTAATTCCTACTTGTCCATTTTAATCCCTGGTGAAATGTTCCGTGATGCATACAAAGAACGTGGTCTTGCAGCAAAGAATCTTTCCCGAACACTGGAAGATGCCGGAACCGTATTTGTACCACTGGTTCCATGGTCTGCAGCAGGCGCATATATGGCGGGAACACTGGGAGTTGAAACATTATCCTACCTGCCATGGGCAATTCTCTGTTATACAGGATTCATTTTTGCACTGATTTGGGGATTCACCGGATTCGGTATTGCTAAACTTGATAACACAAAGGCTGGGAAGTAATAAAGGAGTAAAACAAACATGATCAAATTATTTAAGAATGCTCAGGTGTACGCACCAGCTCCACTTGGTAAGAAAGATTTATTAATCGTAGATGAGAAAATTTGTCGAATTGCCGAAAAAATCACGGGATACGAAGGACTTCCTGATGTAGAGACATTTGATCTGGAAGGAAAAATTCTGACACCGGGATACATTGATCTTCATGTTCATATTACAGGCGGAGGTGGAGAACAGGGCCCGGCTTCACGTGTTCCAGAATCACAGCTTAGTGTATTTACGACAAATGGTATTACTACCGTAGTCGGACTTCTTGGTACCGATGGTATTACCCGAAGTATTGAAAATCTGGTTGCAAAGGCCAGAGCACTGAACGATGAAGGTATCACTGCCTACACTCTTACAAGTGCATATGGCTATCCGCCGACAACGCTGACCGGAAGTGTCGAAAAGGATATTATGATGATTCCTCCTATGGTTGGTGTTAAGGTTGCTGTATCAGACCACCGCAGTTCCAACCCGACTGGAGAAGATCTTATTGCTCTTGCGACCGCTGCCCGAAGAGCCGGACTTTTGAGCAACACCGCCGGAATTGTGACTATGCACATGGGAAGTGGCAAAGGACGTCTGGAGCCTATTTTCTACGTACTGGATCACTCCGACGTTTCTCCTAAAAACTTGCTTCCGACCCATATGCTCCGCACACCGGAATTGATTGATGATGGTGCCGAACTGGTGCGCCGAGGTGGATATATGGATTGTACTGCAGGGTGTACACCAGACGAAATGGAACAGAATGCGGCACTCATTCTGGAACTCCTCGGACGTGAAGGTGTAAGTGCCGACCACGTAACGATGTCCAGCGATGCTTTTGGAAGTCAGCCTAGATTTAATGAACGCGGGGAATGTATCGGACTTACCTATGCCTCTCCAAAATATCTGCACCAGACAATCCAGAGTCTCGTACGCAGAGGACTGCCTTTGGAGGAAGCACTGAAACTTCTTACCACTACTCCGGCAAATGTTCTGGGACAGAAAGAGAAAAAAGGATGTGTCATGGAAGGGGCTGACGCCGATCTTCTTGTTCTCGGAGATCATCTCGCTATCGAAAGCGTTTTTGCAAGAGGCAAAACAGCCGTGTGGAACGGTGAAATTCTGATGAAAGGCAGATTTGAATAAAATGAAAGATTTAGCTTATTATAACGGGGAAATCGCAGCGATCGAGGAGATGCGAATCCCCATCAACGACAGAGCCTGCTATTTTGGTGATGGAGTTTATGAAGCAACCATGGTAAATAACCATAAAATCTTTGCTTTAAGCGAACATTTGGAAAGACTTTACAACAGTGCCAGACTGGTTCGTATCTCTATTCCTTATACCAAAGCAGAAATGGCAGAAATTCTAAATGAATTAGTCCGGAAAGTGGACTCTCCGGAGCAATTGCTTTACTGGCAGGTTACACGCGGAACAGCTCCTCGCAACCACATCTTTCCAAAGGCTGATGTGAAAGCGAACTTATGGGTTACCATTAAGCCGATGAAGCTCAAAGATCAAGAACACAAACTACATTTGACTGAAACGGAAGATACTCGTTTTCTTCATTGTAATATTAAAACGTTAAATCTGATGGTCAATTGTATTGCAGCTCAAAAAGCTGAAGAAGCAGGTTGCGATGAATGTGTGTTCCACCGGGGAGATATCGTTACTGAATGTGCGCACAGCAACATCAGTATAATAAAAGACGGAGTACTTATTACACACCCCACGGACCATTATATTTTACCGGGAATTACCCGAAAACATATCATTGAGATTTGTAAGGCAAATAACATCCCCGTTGATGAAACTTCTTTTACTATGCAGCAGCTATTTGAAGCTGATGAAGTACTTGTATCCAGTTCAACAAAGCTTTGTGTAAGTGCAGAAAGTCTGAACGGAACTCCTGTCGGCGGAAAAGCTCCCGAACTGGTCGCACTCATACAGAAATGTTATCTGGATAAATATATAAGTGAAACAACATAATTTCAAAAGAAAGAGGTGTTTATTATGCTACACGAGGTAAAATTCAAATCCTTCAATGAACGCGATGAGGTCTATGGCTGGATCTATGTTCCGGCTGCCAAACCAAAGGGAATTGTCCAGGTAATTCATGGTTTTGGCGAGCATTCAAGAAGATATCTGCATATGATCGTCAAGTTTCTGGATGCCGGCTATATAGTAGCTGCCGACGATCATGTAGGACACGGAAAAACGGCTTTGGAAAATGATACCTGGGGCGACTGGGGTGACAAGGGTGTCCACACGATGATGGAGGATGAACACACACTGAAAGAACTGGTTTGTGAGAAATACCCGAACCTGCCTTATTTCCTGTTCGGACACAGTATGGGCTCTTTCATCGCAAGAGACTACATCGCCAAATACGGAGACGATCTTGCAGGTGTAACCATTTGCGGAACCACCGGTATTTTCCGCGGTGCTTCCGAAGCCCAGACCGGGCTTGAAAAAATTGTAGCCGAAGGAAATGGAAAAGGCTGTAACCCCGAATTTGTTGGTTCACTTCTGGGATGGATGTGCGAAAGATGCGGCGAAGTCAGCATCGGAAATGAATGGATCTGTGCTGATCCGTATGTACAGCGCGATCACGCTGACGACCCGTTTGACGCGTTTACCAAACCGACAAATAACCAGTCTCTGCTGTACTTCACCCAGATGATGGATGTGATCACCGGAACCGAATGGGCAGAAAAAGTACCGACTGCACTCCCGATCTACAATATCGCCGGAGATCAGGATCCTGTCGGCGAATACGGTCAGGGAGTCTGTGAAGTTTCGAACTGGCTGGTCAAAACCGGACATCAGGTTAAGACAAAGCTCTATTCCGGATACCGTCATGAGATCCATAACTATGCGGATATAAAAGACGAGGTTGAAGCAGGAATCATTGCATTTATGGATGGAGTTTTGGTCGAGTAAAAATCCGGGCGGAAGATTCAATCTTCCGCCCGTTTTTCATCTTGATAACTTACACTAATCTAGAACAGCCCCGTAATCTTTCCGGTCTCATCCACATCAATTCTTACTGCTGCCGGAACTTTCGGAAGCCCCGGCATTGTCATGATCTCACCGGTAAGAGCAACAATAAATCCTGCACCTGCAGAAATCTTCAGGTTACGAACCGTAACTTCAAAATCCGTCGGAGCGCCAAGTTTCGTCGGATCATCTGTCAGACTGTACTGGGTCTTAGCCACGCAGATCGGGCAGTTTCCAAAGCCGAGAGCTTCCAGCTCTTTCGCCTGTTTCTGTGCCTGGGCCGTCAGTACGACACGCTTGCCGCCATAAATCTTCTGAACAATCTGATTTAATTTATCTTCAATACTTCCCTCAAGTTCATAAGAATAAGAGAAATCATTCGGTTCTTCTGCGAGACGAATCACTTCTTCTGCAAGCTTCACGCCGCCTTCGCCGCCTTTCGCCCATACTTCAGAAAGTGCAACATTTACGCCAAGCTCTTTACATTTTGCTTCAACCAGATCCAGTTCAGCCTTTGTATCGGTCGGGAATGCATTGATCGCAACAACACACGGGAGCTTATAAACATTTTTAATATTACTTACATGCTTCAGCAGGTTCGGAAGCCCTTTTTCCAGCGCCTCCAGATTTTCGTTATTGAGATCTGCTTTTGCTACACCGCCGTTGTATTTCAAAGCACGAACAGTTGCTACAATGACAACTGCATTTGGCTTGATTCCTGCCATACGGCATTTGATATCAAGGAATTTCTCTGCTCCGAGATCCGCACCAAATCCGGCTTCTGTGATTGCATAATCAGCCAGCTTCATTGCCATTCTTGTAGCAGTTACAGAGTTACATCCGTGAGCAATATTTGCAAATGGTCCGCCGTGTACAATGGCCGGAACTTTCTCAAGTGTCTGTACCAAGTTCGGTTTCAAAGCATCCTTAAGCAGTGCAGCCATAGCTCCCTCTGCATGAAGATCGCCTGCTGTTACCGGCTTCTGGTCTGCGATCTTTCCGTATGTGTATCCGATGATGATACGAGATAGACGTTCTTTTAAATCTGTAATATCCTTTGCGAGACAAAGAACTGCCATGATCTCAGATGCAACGGTAATGTCGTATCCGTCTTCACGAGGAGTTCCGTTCGGTTTTCCGCCAAGTCCGTCTACCACATAGCGAAGCTGACGGTCGTTCATGTCCACGCAGCGTTTCCAGGTAATCTTTCTCGGATCAATATTCAATTCATTTCCCTGGTAAATATGATTATCGATCATTGCTGCAAGAAGGTTATTCGCTGCGCCGATCGCATGGAAGTCTCCTGTAAAATGAAGGTTGATATCTTCCATCGGAACTACTTGTGCATATCCGCCGCCGGCAGCCCCACCTTTTACACCAAATACAGGTCCAAGGGATGGCTCACGAAGTGCAACCATAACATTTTTACCGAGCTTCTGCATACCATCAGCAAGTCCGATCGTAGTCGTAGTTTTTCCTTCTCCGGCCGGAGTCGGGTTAATTGCGGTAACAAGGATCAGTTTTCCATCCTTTTTATCGCTTTCTTTTAACAGATTGTAATCAATTTTTGCTTTGTATTTTCCGTACTGCTCTAAATACTTGTCATCAATGCCTGCCTTTGCTGCAATTTCAGTAATCGGTGACATCTGACATTCCTGTGCGATTTCAATATCTGATTTGAATCCCATGTTTTTCTCCCTTCTTCTTTTGCAGGTAAATGCTGCCAAAAATAAAATTTACTGTTATATTAGATAAATCGTCCTGTTAAAGAGGAACAAAAAAGGCAACACATGTAAAATACATATGCTGCCCAGACGGTCGGCGTTCCAGAATCCGGCTCCCCCGTGGTACTCCACGCTTTCTCCGTCAGTAGACCGGACTCTTCTTTAACTACCGTCATCGTATCATACTCACACAGGAAATGCAAGCCTAATTCTGCATTCTCTTATGAATCCTACCCTACTAATTTAATACTTCTACTTTGCAGGCATGTTTCTTCTGCTTTTTATTATAACTAATTCCAACCGCAAGAATTCTTCCTGCACATTTACGTTCTTCACCCAATTTCCCTGTAAAACGTAGAATATATTTTTTATCTTTAATCTGCCTGATTGCTTCATCGGGACTGTGATCTACCTTTAATTCCAAAATAATCCCATCCGCATCCCGATTTACCGGATAAAAAATAAAATCCACATATCCTACACCGGACTTATCTTCTCGTTCCACACGATAATTGTCTCTTGCTGATAAATATACAAGATTCACAACAGCTGTTAATTCTGTTTCGTCATTATAGCTTAATAACGGTATTTCCGTATCATATGCAAGCTCCAGAATTTCTGCCATCGTTTCCGTATCTCCGGCTAATGTAGCTCTAAGCATTCGATCCGATTCTTTCGCCAATCGATGCACATAACCCAATGAAGCTTCCTTTTTTAACATATCAGCAAATTTATTCATTAGCTCTTTGTTGGGAATCATAACTTTTCCATTTTCATATGTCAAAAATCCATATACCACCATCGCAGAAAATATTTCATCTCTTGTCTGCAAATTCATAGATGTCGCTGCATATTCCTGAATTTTTGCGGGTACCGGTATACCTGATACCATAAGTGCCAAATCTTCTCTTACATCAGCAATATTGTTTTCAATATAATAAAAAATTTCATCATATGGTCCTGAACTTGTCCAGTAATTGCCTGTATTATTATTAGAAAGTGATAACACGATTGAACGAGGATTATACAATCGTTCTCCTTTACGTGTATGATAACCATCATACCACTCCCGTAAATCATCCCTTGTAACCATCTTGGTTGATGCGCAATTTTCTATATAACGCAAATAAAGCCCATCTACTTCTTCGTCTGTAAAACCAAAATATTCAGAAAATCTTTGTTCCGTCGTCATAGTAAATTCTGCAAACATATTCAGTTCAGAACCACTGGAATATTTGGCAATTGGTAAAATTCCTGTCATATATACAAGTGCAATGTACGGTCTGTCCTTCAAAAGATTTCTCAAGAATTGTAAATAGGATAACTTATCATCTTCCGTAACAAATTTCTGATGAAAAATAAAATCCCACTCATCAAAAACAAATACAATATTTATATCTTGTTTTTCGGCGTATATTTCAAGAAGAGTATCCCACACTGCATTCTGATCGTCTATTGGCATATCCGGATATTCTTTTTTCAAGTCCTTGATTAATGTTTCTTCAATACGATCAATATACTGTTTGTATGAATTACAATTTCGTGGCAAATCATTAAACATAATATGAATAACCGTATATTTATTAAGATATTTTTCATAATCTTTGTCCTGATAAATCTGCAAATTCTGAAAAACATCATTTGCTCTGTGTCCTTTTGAAAAAAAAGAAGCAACCATATTAGCCATGACCGTTTTTCCAAAACGCCTCGGTCTCGTTATGCATAAATAATGACTTCCTTCTTCCACTAAAGGGAACAATTCCTTTAACAACACAGTTTTATCCACAAAGTATGGTTTAGCCGTTTCTTTTTTGTATAGTGCGTAAGCATTTTTACTATTCACATATATACCCATCTATACACTTCACTTTCTATCTGATTCATTTATTACATTTTAGCATTTCCAATATCACTTGTAAATCGCTTTTGTATTGTATCCCCCGTCTTGAAAAGCGGAGCTGCCGCTGCTATCAGCGACATCTCCGCCTCTTCTTCAAAACACCTTATCTTAATTTGCATTACTAGCCGCAATCTTCACCTTACTCCACAGATTACTGATTTCTTTTCTCGTATTCTCATTGTAAACGAATACTTCGTCCAGTTCATAACCGCTTCTTGGAATGTATGCATCAATTCCTTCAAAATCTCCGCCTTCACCGGACAGATCTTCCAGCACTTCCTTATTTGCCGAAGTATATCCGACATAACTGGAGTTATCATATGCACCTTCATACTCACATACATGATTGATAAATGCATGTGCCAGCTCCGGGTTCTTGGCATTTTTCGGGATAGCCATCGCATCAGACCACAGGTTTGTACCACTCTCCGGCAGGTAATATCCCATATCTTCATTTTCAGACATGATATAGGTCGCATCCCCGGAATAAATAAGTCCCAGTGCCTTTCTGCCCTGCGCCATGTTGTCAATGATCTCATCCATAACGATTTCAGGCTCCATGGTCTGTACACACTGTACCAGCCATTCGTAAGCTTTCTGAAGTTCATCCGGATCTTCCGTATTCATGGAATATCCGAGAGCCTTTAAAGCGATCATGAATTCATCTCTTTCTGAATCATAAAGATAAATATCTCCTTTATATTTCTCATCAAGGAAAATATTAAAGCCTTCTCTTTCCAGATCTTCCAGGTCTACTTTTGTCGTGTCATAAACGATGCCGACTGTTCCCCAGAAATATGGAATAGAGTACTTATTGCCCGGATCGTATGGCAGATTCTTCACATCGTCAACGAGATTATCCAGACAATCCAATTTCGAGTAATCCAGCTCCTGGAGATAATCCTCTTCAATCAGTCTCTGAATCATGTAATCACTCGGAACAAGGATATCGTAAGCCTCTCCGTTTGCCACCTTGATGTACATCTGTTCATTCGAATCAAAATTCTCCATAACCACTTTGGCACCGGTTTTTTCCTCGAAATCGGACAGAATATTTTCGCCCGTATACTCACCCCAATTGTACACATAAAGAGTCTGACCTTCAAACGGACGTGCATCTGCCTGTCTGCCGAATCGGAAGATTCCCACAGCAATCAAAATCACACAGACTGCACCGATCGCCGGAATCATCATCTTCTTTCGTCCGATATCCGCCTTTTTCGCTTTGCGGGCTGTAATCATCGGCACCACATTAATGACGAGAAGCGCGATTGTAATAATCACAACCACCAATGTTGAAATCGCATTGATACTCGGATTAACACGTTTACTCATGGTATACACCATAATACTTAAGTTCTTCACACCACTTCCGGTCACGAAATAGGAAATGATAAAATCATCTACAGACATCGTAAATGCAATCAGCGCTCCGGAAACGATTCCCGGTGTGATCTGCGGCACAATGACTTTTGTCAGTGCCTGCCACGGAGTTGCTCCCAGATCCATGGCCGCATCTGCCAGATTCGGATCCAGCGACCGGATCTTAGGCATAACGGACAGAATCACATAGGGAATACAAAATGCAATGTGTGCAAGCAGCATGGTCACATAACCTTTTTCCACTTTGAACGTGATAAATAAAAGCATAAAGCCAATCGCCGTAACAATCTCCGGATTCATAAGCGGGAGATTGTCTACCTGCTCCATCACATCCCGCACGATCTTCTTTGATTTGCTGAGCCCAATCGCTGCAATTGTACCGGCAACCGTTGATATTGCCGTAGCTATTATTGCAATGCTAAATGTCGTATAAAGCGACTCCATCATATCCCTGGATTCCAGCATATGCTCATACCATCGCAAAGAAAATCCAGTGAAATGAGTAAGGGATTTTCCGTCATTGAAGGAAAAAATAATCATATATACGATCGGCAGATAGAAGAAAATGATCATCACTGCCATAAGTATTTTCCCGAAAATACGGTTGTTCTTTTTCATGATGACTTATTCCTCCTTTCCGCCCTGATTCCGGATTTCCACCTTACGCACAACCATCATCAGAAGCATCATGATCACTGCCATTATCATGGAAATCGCACTTCCGAAGTTCCATTCTCCGACGGTGATAAACTGATTCTCGATCAGATTACCGATCAGGAAGTACTGTCCGCCTCCGAGCAGCTTCGGAATAAAGAAAGAGCTGACCGCCGGAAGAAACACCAGTGTGATTCCGTTGATGACTCCCGGAAGTGAAAGCGGAAGCGTCACTCTCCGGAAGGTCTGTACCGGGTTCGCTCCCAGATCCGCACTGGCCTCCAGAAGCGAATGGTCCATTTTGCATAATGCCGTATTGATCTGCAGAATCATGAAGGGAAGGAAGTTATATACCATGCCCAGAAGGACGGCACCTTCCGTGTACAGCAATTCTTTTCCCCCAAATCCAAGAAAACTCGCAATTCTCTGAACCAGACCACCTTCACTGAGAAGACCGATCCATGCATAGGTTCTTACCAACATGTTGATCCACATTGGAATCGTTACGCAAAGCACCAGAATATTCTGGACCTTTTCGCTGCTCCGCGCGATAAAATATGCAATCGGATAGCCGATAAGAAGACAAAGTATGGTTGTTTTAACTGCAATCCAAATGGAACGCCAAAGTATAATCAAAAAATCCTGGTCGGTGAAAAATTTGACGTAGTGATCCAGTGTGATGGAAAATGAAATGATGGAATTTCCCGGTTCCGTGATCGAATAAAGTGCGATCAGAGCCATAGGAAGCACCAGCATCATTGCGGCCCACACAATATAAGGGATTGCAAGCTGTGAAAAGCGTTTCATTTAAAAGACCATCCTTGACATCACATGAATATCTTCCGGGAAGAATGTCAGTCCGACCTCCTGACCTACTTCCGAATAATCGGTCGTGTGAATCTTGAATTCACGTCCCGGCGTGGAGAATGTAATCTTGTAGATACCTTCTTTTACATTTTCCGGTTCAAAATCATAATCCACGCTGATGTCAATGCTCTGATCTTCATCACTCAGTTTCCAGCCCTGTGCATTAGCCCATGTCTTAATATCCGTATCCAGGGCCTGAGACTCTAAGATCTCATCTACCGTTTTCTGGAAATTGAATGCCATGATCGCTTCATTTGCCTTTTCATTTTTAACAAACGGCTGATTGACTACGAAAATCGTACGCTCAATACTGGTTCCGTTCGAGGTAGAGAATACAACCGGATACTGTCCTTCTTCCTCTTTCAGATCGTATTCAATTTTGGAAATGGAAATATAATCATCGGTCTCCGGATTCCATGCCTGTGCATTGGAAAGAGCGACGATTTCCTTGTCATCCAGATTCTGTACGTCTTCCACGTCCACATAGAAATTGTTGGCACTGATCTTTTCTTTTCCGTCTTCACTGGTCACATCATGGTTATGGATCACGCGCATATCGACCGTAACACTGGTACCCGGAACCGTTTCCACAATGATTTCATAGTGTACGCCTTTGAAGAGAACACTTAAGACTTCACCTGTCATCTTACCGTCTTTTACATCTACGATATCAATGTCTTCCGGGCGGATGACAACATCGACTTTTTCGTTTTCACGGAACCCAAAGTCCACACAATCAAAGGTGATATCATCAAACCGAACTTTGTAATCCTCCAGCATAACTCCCGGAAGAATATTGCTTTCTCCGATGAAATTTGCCACATAACGGTTTGCCGGTTCATTATAAATCTCTTCCGGCGTGCCTACTTGCTGGATCTCTCCGTTTTTCATGACCACGATCTTGTCCGACATCGTAAGCGCTTCTTCCTGATCATGTGTTACAAAGATGAAGGTAATCCCTACTTCCTGCTGGATGCGCTTCAATTCGTACTGCATTTCCTTACGAAGCTTTAAGTCCAAAGCCGCCAGAGGCTCATCAAGAAGCAATACCTTCGGTTCATTTACCAGCGCTCTTGCAATCGCAACCCTCTGCTGCTGACCTCCGGATAGAAGGGTCGTATTCTTGTTCTCATACCCTTCCAGACCGATCAATTTGAGCATCTTCATGACTTTCTGCTCAATAACGTCCTTACTCATTTTCTTGATTTTCAAGCCAAATGCAATATTCTCATACACGCTGAGATGTGGAAACAGCGCGTATTTCTGGAAAACCGTATTCAGTTCGCGTTCATACGGCGGTTTCTGGCTGATCTCCTCACCATCAAAGATCACCTTCCCCTCATCAGCTTCCAGAAAGCCTCCGAGGATTCTTAAAAGTGTCGTCTTCCCACAACCGCTGGGGCCCAATAACGTCACAAATTCATTTTCATAAATGTCAAGGTTAACTCCTTTTAACACAATCTGCCCATCAAAGTTTTTCACAATATTGCGAAACTCAATCAGCTTCTTCTGTTCCATATCACCTTCTCCTTCCTAGAACATCGGTGGTGTTGTGATCCACAGCACCTTCGCGTCACTACTCCCGTGATTGTACAAATAGTGGCTCTTTGTTCCGTCCATGTAGAAAGTCTCCTGCGCTTTCAGCTTATATTTCTTATTACCGCAAACCAGCGTCACGTTGCCTTTCAATACATAACCGAACTCTTCGCCCTGATGTGCCAGTAATTCATTACTTTTTTTATGTGGATGAAGCGTCAGCAAAATCGGCTCCATCTTATTTCTCAGCGCATTGGGGATAACCCATTCTATCGTGTAATCATCCTGGATGTCCTCAAAGAAATCCTGAGTTCCAAAGACGATCTGCTTTTCCTCTTCCTCGTGAAAAAACTCGGATAAATTGGTTCCAAGCGCCTCCAGAATGTCCTCAAGAGTTGCGATACTTGGCGTGGTAAGATTCCGTTCCACCTGGGACAGAAATCCCTTCGTCAGCTCGCTTCGCGATGCAAGATCACCTAATGTCAGGCCATTCGCAAGCCGCAGCTCTTTCAGCTTCTTTCCGATATCCAAAATTACACCTCCCGTTTTATAATACTATACTTTTTTTTAAAAATTACCGAACAAATTACATTATACATATATGGTGGGGTATTGCAAGTGGTTTTGTGAAAAAAGGAGGGGAAATTTGTGTGAAAATGGGGGAGGGACGCCCAAGGTTCCACCTGTCCCATGCAGGACTCGCTTTCGCTCGGGGGAAAACGCAGCGGTACTACGCTTGCAGGGGCGCCGCTAAATGCGGCTTCTGCAAGCAAGTGCCGGCGTTTTCCACGGCCCTGCATGGGACAGGTGGAACCTTGGGCTGGTAATTCTTCATTTTTACGCTTTGTGATTTCCTTAGATAGTAGTGTGTGTTCGGCAGCGAAAAAGAGAGCGTTTGCTCTCTTTTTTGGTTGCTTTATGGCACTGATTCTGCTTGCTCTGTGAGGAAAAAATATTTTTTTGTTTCGATGAAATTTATCTTCACGGAATAAGATGACTTTACCGGGCAATAATGATAAAATGTAAAATAACAAAAATGGTAACTATTCAGCACCCCATTTAGAGTACATTGATTTTTGGGCAAAACGGAGAAAATAAAATTTCTGTTTTGCCATGGCTTTATTGCGAAAAGTGGATAACTTTTCAATGC
>NZ_JBQHUC010000017.1:0-66941 GCF_052065395.1 Bariatricus sp. HCP28S3_F11
GCAATTTCACTTCCTGACATGGAAAGCGCATAACGTTTGATAATGATGTTTTTGTAGTCCAGCATACATCATCCTCCTAAGAAATATATTTTCATCTGATAGATGAATGAAGATATTATCCTAGAGATTTCTGTATCAATCAAAGCCTAACGGCTGTTCAGCTTCGCATTTCGGCCGTTTTGCTCCGCAAAACCGGCCGTTGGGACGCGCCATATGCATTTAGTGAAAAATCTTATTGAACAGAGAGGTATCTGAAATGAAATATAATACACAGAACGCAAAAATTGCATTTATTACGGAAAAAACTTTAATCGTTGGAATCGATATTGGAAGTGAAACTCATTATGCAAGGTCCTTTGACTGGCGGAATTATGAGTACTCAAAAAAGCCTTTTGCTTTCAGCAACGATGAAGCCGGGTTTGCTTCATTTAAGGCATGGATGGACGACATTGCAGACAAACATGGGAAAGAGACAGTGATTCCAGGTATGGAACCTACCGGTCATTACTGGCTGAACCTTGGAGCGTACCTGCAGGAACAGGGCATGAAGCCGGTGCATGTGAATCCGCATCATGTAAAGAAGTCCAAAGAACTGGATGATAATAACCCGAATAAGAATGACCGTAAGGATCCAAAAACGATTGCGGGACTGGTGAATGAAGGAAGATTTTTGTATCCATATATTCCAACAGGGATATACGCAGAACTCCGGAATCTGTCAAACCTTCGTATTCAGACACAGGAAGAAATCACAAGGATTAAAAACTGGATTGCGTGATGGTCCAGCATTTATTGTACGAAAATGAAAGACGTTTATAAAAATCCGGATGCTGCAAGCGGGATGATGGTGATCAAAAAGGCACCGTTGCCATGTGACATAAAAGAACTTGGCGTAGATGGTGTAAATCAGGTATGGAGGGATGCAAAGCTGAAAGGCGCTGGTTTAAAGAGGGCAAGGACCCTGGTATCAGGTGCGGAGTACAGCATCGGAAGTACAGAAGCACCTGGAAGTGCCAGAATAGAGATCCAGAATCTGCTGAACGATTACGAAGTATATAAATAGATAATATCGGTTGCAATTTATGGAAGTTAATGGAAGAGTTGAAGAAATATGGGAAAAATGCGGTTTTAAGCCATTTTCGTGGTAAAAAAGCCTCATATTTTTCGCTATGTGTGCAAAAATCCGTCCAGTGGACGAATTTTTGTTGTAGCAATGACTTGACATCATCAGGGGCATTGTGTTTGTTTCCCAGAATAAAGGAGAGAAGCATTTACGGAAATGCTGAGATAGTATCCATTTGGATGCATTTCTTAACGACAAGATAGAAATTTATCTAGGGAGATAATTGACAAAATAAATTTTCAGGAATATAATAGCAAGCTAACGATAATGAAAAATATGAATTTGAGGAGTGTCGAAAATGGATCAAAAAGAAAGAATGCTTGCAGAACTTCTCTACATTGCATCTGATGAAGTATTGAGCAGGGAACGCCTGGAATGTAAAAGAAGGATTTATGAACTGAACCAAGTCCATCCGGATTAGTATAACAGGATCCCGGGGTTGCTAAAGGAATTGTTTGGAAAAACCGGCGAAGCTGTTTTTGTAGAGCCTCCATTTCATTGCGATTATGGTTATAACATAGAGGTCGGAGATGATTTCTTTGCAAACTATAACTGTACAGTTTTGGATGTTGCAAAGGTGACAATAGGGAAAAATGTCATGCTGGGACCAAATGTGTCTTTTTATACTGCCGGACATCCGTTACATCAAGAATCCAGAAACTCCGGCTATGAATACGGTATTTCAATTACTGTCGGAGATAATGTGTGGATAGGCGGGAGCGTCGTGATTATCGCGGGAGTGTCGATTGGGAATAATGTTGTGATTGGCGGCGGTAGTGTTGTGACCAGAGACATTCCGGACGGGGTGGTTGCTGCGGGTAATCCCTGCAGGGTGATCCGCGAGATCACGGAAGAAGACCGGAAATACTATTTTAAGAAGAGAGTTTTTGATGTGGAAATCTAACAGGTATTTGGGAAGCGGTTGTAAAAATAGAACCGGCTTGTCATATTATCGGGCTGGAAATGGGTGGAAATGCAGTCATCCTTACCATCGGGGTGGCAGTTGTGCTGACTGCGGCGGGGGAACTTGTGGCGTCGCCGATGCTGGCGCTTTTGAAAACACCGGAAAATATTGTTGTAGGTTCTCTGACATATCTGCGGGTTATGATAGGCGGGCTTACGGTCATCATGTTTTATAATCTTGAAGCCTCTCTTTTAAGGGCATTAGGGGATGGACGGTCTCCTTTGACAGCCATGGTGATTGCTTTCTGCACGAATATAGGTTTGGATCTGCTGTTTGTGATGGGATTCCGTTTGGGTATTGCCGGTGCTGCTGTGGCAACGCTGATGGCACAGGGGATTTCATGTATCTATTGTTTTGTTGTCCTGCGCAGAGTTCCTTTTTTGAAGTTGAAGCATCAGGATTTTGCGATAGATATCAGTCTGGCAAAAAGGCTATTAAGGCTGGGGATGCCTGTCATGTTCCAGGATGCAATCATCAGCATTGGAGGGATGGTGCTTCAGTCAGTCATCAATGGGTTTGGCGTATTGTTTGTAGCGGGGTTTACGGCAACAAATAAATTGTATGGTATTTTAGAGACGGCGGCTATTTCATACGGATATGCAATTTCTACTTTTGTTGCTCAGAATAAAGGGGCGGGAAAAGATAAGCGTATTAAAGCAGGCATGAGGAAAGGGATTGCTATGGCGTTTGCCACCTCAGTGCTGATCTCTCTCATTATGTTCTTATGGGGAAAAGATATTCTTTCTTTGTTCATTTCAGCAGAAGAAGTACAGGCGCAACAGGTATTGCAGGTTGCCCATCATTACTTGATGATTATGAGCACTTTCCTGATTATATTATATGCTCTGCATACTTATCGCAGCGCCCTGCAGGGGATGGGAGATACTGTCATACCCATGGTATCCAGAATGGTGGAGTTTGGCATGAGGGTATCTGCTGCCATATTTCTGCCGCGGTTTATAGGGCAGGAAGGAATTTTTTATGCAGAGATTCTGGCATGGTCGGGGGCCTGTGTGCTGCTGGTAACTGTGTATTACAAAAGGATTGCATTTTTCAAAACATAAAATGTGGTAACAGTTCAGCTATGCACAGATATTTAAAAGCAGAATGCGCAAGTTTACTTGCAGCAGACTGCTTTTAAATATCTGTATATGGCGCTCTGCCATGAGCGAGAGCCTTAGCTGCATATGCAGCGGGAAAGACTGCGAAGCAGTCAGCTCGAGCTTTATGGCTGAACTGTTACAAAATGTGCATAAAATCAAACGCATGCTATTGACATAGGGATAGTAGTGTGCTATATTTATCGGCAGAAAGGGGGCATAGATATGGCAGACCATGTGTCCTGCGGGATACTGATGAAGCAGATTGGCGACGAGATGCAGAAAAGGGCAGACAATAAGATGCGTTCATGGGATATGACAATGGCACAGGCAGGAGCCCTGCTGGCACTGAACGATGCCCCGGAAAAACAGCTTTCCATGAAGCAGTTGGAGAAGGTTCTATGTATTGCGCAGTCCACGACTGCCGGTATCATTTCCCGGCTGGAGCAGAAAGGGTTGGTGGAAGGATATGCTGATGCAGAGGATAAACGGATTAAGCTGGTGCGCATCACGCAGGCGGGAATAGACAGGGTTCTGGAAACGAAGCGGGACATGATCCACTCGGAAGAGATGCTTCTATCGGGGCTGACCGAGACAGAGCGTGATATCCTTTATTCACTCCTTAAGAAAATTAAGGATAGTTTAAAATAAGTGCTCACAAAAAGTGAGTATTTATTTTGGGTAATTCAATAGCTAGAGATTGAAAGCATACGATTGTTTAAGAAAGGTGATTTCAATGGAAAAGAAAAAGGAAAACAAAAATCTGGAAGTGTTCAGCAATGCGCCTGTTCCTCAGGCAGTGCTAAAAAATGTGTTGCCTGCAATGGCTGCGATGATTATGGTGCTAATCTATAATCTGGCGGATACCTTCTTTATCGGTCAGACCCATGACGATATTCTGATTGCCGCCGTGTCTCTGGCTATGCCGGTATTCCTCCTCTTTACGGCGGTAGGAACGATTTTCGGTGTGGGTGGTGTCTCGGTGATTTCCCGGGCTTTGGGAGAGGGGCGGGCAAGGCCATGCAGCATCAGGTTATCGAACGGATCGACAAGGGAGAAACATATGAATCAGAGAGAAAGAAGAGACAATAAACTGCCTTATAGCTAAAAAATTAATACTGGCTAAACTCTTTAAGGTGTGGTATAATACTTCCGTTAATGGGGGAATATTTCCATCTGTTAAAATATTCCTTATAAAATATCATATCTGAGAATAAATGAACAAGTGAGGTGAGAATATGGACGGTAGTAGTGCACGAAGTAGGGACAGGGCAGTCATAACCTGTCAGAATTGTTGCGGTTTTATGCCGTCTGTATTCTGACCTGGTTTTTGAATCTATAAGGCGAAGAGGGAGACCACTTTGCCGTTTCTTTATGAGCATATGAATTTTGCTCCGTTTCAGAGAATGGCTGCCGTTGTCCGTTTCAAAGAACACACTACATCAATGTAAGGCGGGTGTAGAAAAAGTGTTTTGCAGGTGACAATGGTATTTTTTTGCCCATTTATCCTGAAGCGTTTTTCTATGTCCATCTTTACCATGCATGCCTGAATGGCTTGAATTTTATCTTGAAAGAAGATAAGACTCTCACTTTTATAGGTGCGAGTTGCGACAAGTTAGTCTTGGTGGAGATCCAATCTCATTCCAAGATAAAGCCACCGGCGGATAACAGAGGTGTACTTGATTTTGATGCGTAAAGGAGGAACAGACAATGAGTGCAAAGAAGAATTTCCCAAATGAAAATGCGGCTGTTGTACAGCACCCGGACTACAGCAATGAAATAGCGGCAATTGCACGCAGCAATCTGACACCAAGGCTGATGCGGGAGAAGATTGGAGATTATCATGAGAATGATATTGCAGATGCCTTGGAGCTGCTCAAAAAGGATGAGCGTATGAGGCTTTACAGTATACTTGATACCGATATGCTTTCTGATATTCTGGAGTATTCGGACAGGAGAGACGAGTGGCTGAGTGAGCTTGGGATCCGAAAAAGGGTTGAGGTGCTGAACCGGTTCGAAGTGACTACGGCTGTGGAGTATCTCCGCCAGCTTGATAAGAAGCAGAGAAGTGTATTGATTGATCTGATGGAAGACGGTGTGAAAAAGGAGATTGCATTTTCCAGTGCTTTCGATGAGGATGAAATCGGAAGTAAGATGACGACGAATTATATTGCAATCGGTGCGGGACTGAATGTGCGTCAGGCGATGAAGGAATTGGTGGATCAGGCGGCGGATAATGACAATATTTCCACGATTTATGTGCTGGATGAAGGCAAGGTGCTGGTCGGGGCAATCGATCTGAAGGACCTGATCGTTGCCAGAGAGAATACGGAATTGGATAGTATTATCATGACATCCTATCCGTACGTGTATGCGGAAGAGCAGATTGAAGATTGCATTGAGCGTCTTCAGGATTATTCCGAAGATTCGATTCCCGTTCTGGATGAAAATAATAAGCTCAAAGGCATATTGACAGCGCAGGATGTAGGTCAGATGATCCATGATGTATTGGGAGATGACTATGCAAAGCTGGCAGGTCTTTCTGCGGAAGAGGATCTGGAAGAGCCGCTTCGCAAAAGTATCGGGAAACGGCTTCCATGGCTGTTGGTACTTCTGGGACTAGGACTGGTCGTTTCCTCTGTGGTGGGAATTTTTGAAAAAGTAGTCGCACATCTGGCGCTGATCGTATGTTTCCAGTCTCTCGTACTCGATATGGCGGGAAATGTCGGTACACAGTCACTTGCTGTTACCATTCGTGTTCTGATGGACGAGCAGGTCAGCAAAAAACAGAAATTATACCTGATTTCCAAGGAGGCGAGAGTCGGGCTGTGCAACGGTTTGATTCTTGGAGTATTGTCTTTTCTGTTTATCGGACTATACCTGTATCTTCTGAAAGGGCAGGTGCTGATTATGGCTTTTTCGATTTCGGCTTGTACCGGAATCGCGCTTCTGGTCGCAATGCTTCTTTCCAGTATTGTAGGTACTACCGTGCCAATGCTGTTCAAACAGTTAGGTGTGGACCCGGCGGTCGCTTCCGGGCCGCTGATTACTACGATCAACGACCTGGTTGCTGTAGTTACTTACTATGGACTGGCCTGGGTGTTGATCATCAATGTGCTGCAAATGTAGACCCAGGCGAGTAATGTCGAATAAAAGAAAGTATTTTGGTAAGAGGAATAACCGTCCCACTGACGGTTATTTTTCTGTTCAAAGGTATTTTCAATTATTTGAGAATGAAGTATAATGAGTTATATGTATGAATAATCTGGAAGATGCAGATACAAAAGAAAGAACTGCATGGAGGGAGAGCAGAACAATGATCGATATTGGGGTAGTTTACGGTAGATTTCAGATTTTACATCTGAAGCATCTGGAATATATATTGGCGGCTAAAATGCGATGCAGAAAGCTTTATGTGGGAATATCGTTTCCTGACGAGTCTTATATTCAGGAAGACTCTGAGATGGATGAAGAAAGAAAGAAGTCGTCCAACCCTTTGACATATTTTGAAAGATTTGAAATGATACGGGATTGCCTTCTTGATTTCAAAGTGCCGAGAGAAGCATTTGACATCATTCCTTTTCCGATTGAACGTCCGGAGTATCTTAGGCAGTATGTACCGACAGATGCGGTGTGTTTTCTGAGTATCTGCGATGAAAAGACGGAGAGAAACTCAGAACTTCTGAGAAATATGGGCTATACGACAGAAGTGCTTTGGCGCAGGGATGAGAGTGAGAAAGGAATAACCGGTACTCAGGTGAGACAGAGAATTCTGGCGGATGAGAAATGGAATGATCTGGTGCCGAAAAGTGTATATGAATACATTATTTCACATGGAATTGACAACCGTATAAAATATACGAAATAGAATGGCAGGAGAAGAAGATGAACAATCAGGATTGGGAACGCTTTGGAGAGGATATCCGCAGAACGGTGCAGGACGCAGTAGATTCCAGGGATTATCGCAGACTGAATCAGACGATCACGAATACGATTAATCAGGCGCTGAATGAGGCAGCCCGGAGCATGCGGAATATGGGAAATGGACGAAACTGGAACCGAGAGCCTTACGGACCGGGATGGCAGAATCCGGATGGAATGAATGGGGATTTTGGAAATAACTGGCATGGAGGCGGCCCTTACGGCAATGACTGGCAGGGCCAGCCGTTTGAGACTCAGAACAGCAATGCAATGAAATATGATAGCCGTTTCAAAAATCAGCCGGCTCTTTATGCATCGATGACCGGTGCGCAGGCAGGCGGAATTCTTCTATGTGCATTTGGATATCCGGTTGCGGTTATTTCCGGGATTCTGCTCCTTCTGGCAATTGCGGGATTGTTTCTTATAAAACCGGGTGAGGCGCTTGCGGTGCTTATCGTTTCACTTGTTTTTACAGGGGTATTTGGCGGGATGGCAGGTGCCGGAACTTCGATTTTGAAACGAATCGGAAGATTTAAGAAATATATGAGTTTCCTTCAGGACAGGGAATACTGTGACATCAAAGAACTTGCAGAAAAGACAGGGAAAACGGCAAAGTATGTGACAAAGGATCTCCGGAAGATGATCGAAAGCGGATGGTTCCGTCAGGGACATCTGGATGGCCAGAAGACATGTCTGATGGTGACCGATCAGGCATATGACCAGTATCTGCAGTTGGAAGAACAGATGCGGGAGAAGGAGCGGGATGAGATTTATCGTGAACAGCAGAAAGAGAAAGAAGCCCGGATGCAAAAGGAAAAGAAGGAGCAGGTAGAGCGCGAGACAGAAAAGGCAAGAGAAGGCCTGGCTCCGGAGGTACGGGAGATCATTGAGCAGGGTGACGCATATATCCGGAAGATCCATGCATGCAATGACGCAATCCCTGGTGAGGAGATTTCAGCTAAAATTTCCAGAATGGAAATGATCGTGGATCGGATTTTCGATCGTGTAGAACAAAATCCTGAGACGGTAGGAGATATCCGGAAGCTGATGGAATATTATCTTCCAACGACTGTTAAGCTGCTGGAGGCATATGAAGAGATGGACCGTCAGCCGGTAGGAGGAGAGAACATACAGACAGCAAAAGCGGAGATCGAAGCGACCCTTGATACGTTGAATCTTGCATTTGAGAAGCTGTTGGACAGCCTGTTTCAGGATACGGCATGGGATGTGTCTTCGGACATTTCTGTTTTGCATACCATGCTTGCGCAGGAAGGGCTGACAGAAGAAGAATGGAAACGGAAATCCGGGAAATAGCAAATAGACAAGGCAGAATGCAGAGGAAAATGGAGGTTTAGGAACATGAATGATGAATTCAAAACATTTGCACCGGCACCGGAATTAACGCTGGAGCCGTTTAAAGAAGAAATGCAGACACCGGTACCGGCACCTGAAAAACAAGAAATTATGGATGAATCAATTTTAACGGACGACGAGAGACGTACAGTCGATCAATTCGCAAGCCAGATTGATCTGACGAATTCTACGATGATTCTTCAGTATGGCGCCGGAACCCAGAAAAAGATGGCGGATTTTTCTGAGACTGCAATGGAGAATGTGAAGACGAAAGATCTGGGAGAGGTGGGGGACCTTCTTTCCGGTGTAGTAAAGGAACTTCGAAACTTTGACGAGGAGGAAGAAAAGGGATTTCTCGGAATTTTCAAGAAAACGTCCAATAAGATACAGTCCATGAAAGCGAAATACGCGAAAGCAGAGACGAATATCAATGAGATCTGTAAAGTTTTGGAGAATCATCAGGTCTTACTTCTAAAGGACATTGCGATTCTGGATAAAATGTATGAACTGAATCTTACGTATTTTAAAGAGCTTACCATGTACATCCTTGCGGGAAAGAAAAAGCTGCAGGAGGTTCGCACGACGAAACTGCAGGAGCTTGTTCAGAAAGCACAGATGTCAGGACTTGCGGAAGATGCGCAGGAGGCAAGAGATCTTGAGGCTATGTGCGGACGGTTTGAGAAGAAGATCCATGATCTGGAACTCACACGGACGATTTCCCTTCAGACTGCTCCGCAGATCCGCCTTGTGCAGGGCAATGACACGTTAATGGTAGAGAAGATTCAGTCAACGATCGTGAATACGATTCCGCTTTGGAAGAGTCAGATGGTGCTTGCGCTTGGTGTAGAACATTCCGCCCAGGCGGCAGCGGCGCAGCGGGAAGTGACGGATATGACAAATGAGCTTCTCAGAAAGAACGCTGAGAAATTGAAGATGGCGACGATTGATACGGCAAAAGAATCCGAACGTGGAATTGTTGATATGGAAACCCTGAAAGCGACAAATGAATCTCTGATTTCAACGCTGGATGAAGTGATGAAGATTCAGCAGGAGGGACGCCAGAAACGTCATGAAGCGGAGCAGGAGATGCAGAGGCTTGAAAATGAGCTGAAAGGGAAGCTGCTTCAGCTGCAGGGATAGGTTGAAAAGATAACGATGAAAAGAGCAGGAGCGCGAAAACGGAAATGAATAATCCGTTTTCGCGCTCCTGTTATAATGTCATGCATACGTGAGTGTTTTATTTGATCACAGTACCGGTACGTTCTTTTAATGCGTCGTTTAATGCTTCCATAGAAGTGATGATCGCACGTCGTCCCTCTCTTTTTTCGATGAAAGAAACAGAGGCCTGGAATTTCGGAAGCATATTGTAGACACCGAAATGTCCCTCGTCCATGTATTTCTTTGCGTCATCCAGAGAAATCACGCCAAGTTCCGTTTCCTTATCGGTACCACGATTGATGCATACTTTCTCTACGCTTGTCAGAATGATCAGCTCATCTGCGTCGATCTGTTCTGCAAGAAGTCCGGCAGTCAGGTCTTTTTCAATGACAGCACTGGCACCTTTTAAATGGTGTCCCTGTTTCAGTACCGGAATGCCACCGCCGCCGCCGGCAACTACGATCTGGCCTGCATCCAGGAGCGCATTTACGGCATCTGCTTCAACTACTTCTACCGGATTTGGAGAAGCAACGACACGCCGAAAGCCTTGTCCCGGAACCTCAACAACATAATTTCCTTTCTTTCGCTCGATTGCAGCATCTTCTGCATCCATGATACGTCCGAGTACCTTGGTTGGAGTGTAGAAAGCTTCATCATAAGGATCAACAATGACCTGAGTCAGAACTGTACTGACGGTGCGGTAAATGCCCCGGTTCATCAGTTCTTCGCGGATGCCGTTCTGCAGGTCATATCCGATATATCCCTGAGACATAGCGGAGCAGACTGACATCGGAGAAGGGGTAAAATCTTCGTGGGATTTGCCGAATTCATTCATGGCGGTATGAATCATACCTACCTGTGGTGCATTGCTGTGTGTGATTGCAACATCGTATCCTGTTTCAACAAGAGCAGCAATCGATGCGGCAGCTTTTTTTACTGCAGCCTTCTGTTCCGGAAGTGTATTTCCGAGAGCACGATGACCCAGTGCAACGACAACTTTTTTCTTCATATAATATACCTCGTTTTTCTGAATTAGAGTATGTGAAAATTATAGTATCTTTTTTATTAAATTGCAATCCTTATAATGCGACTATATGATAAGAATGTCCCGTAGCTTTCACGAATTTCTGAAGAATATCGGAGGTTCGGAGCTTCAGACTGGAAGTGTTGATGCAGGGATGGCATCCGAGATATTCTTCTTTCAGTAAATCTTCATCAATCAGAAGATCGACCTGCTCTTCGACATCGTTCATCAGTCCGAGAACGCTGACGCTGCCCGGAGTAATGTCCAGAAATTCTTCCATGTATCGTGATTCCGCGAAGGAAAGGCGGGATACACCGAGCTGATGTGAGAGTACTTTTGTCTCAAAATGCTTGTCACCCGGCATCATCAAAAGAAAGAAAGTTGTTTTCTGGCGGTTGCATAGAAATAAATTCTTGCATACCCCGATCTGCAGTTCCTTCTCGATTTCCCGGCAGTCTTCAATGGTGTTGGCAATATCATGATCGACACCTTCATAGGGAATCTGCAGTTTGTCAAGAAAATCATAGACCCTTTCTTCTTTCGCCAGGCGTTTGGAACAATCCGGTTTGGAGGTGAAATGTATCTTACTGACATGAATGGTTTCCATAGTAAAGTCCTCCTGATGTAAAAATGATGAAATAATTGTATATGTGTAGTAAAATACTAGTGTACTGATAATTAATACTTATATCATAGCATGAAATCTGCAGTTTTCAAGAAAAAGCATGGAAGAATCAGGTCCGGAAGCCGGGAAACATCATATACTGGCAATAAGAAGAGTTCGGAGTGTGTGCCGTGAAAGAAAAATGTGACAAAGAAAACCGGATCCGTTTTTGCGAACTGAGAGAGAAGGAAGTAATCAACACCTGTAATGGGAGACGGCTGGGGTGTGTGACGGATATTATACTGGATAAGTGCTCCGGGACAGTGGAGGCTATCATAGTGCCGGGACCGGGGAAGGTGTGCGGGCTGTTTGGATATGATGCGGAATATATTATTCCGTTTGAATGTATCTGCAGAATCGGGCCCGATATCATTCTGGTAGAAATCTGCGAAGAGAAATTTTTAAAAACGTGTAAATAAGAAATAAAAAAAGAAGGAGAGGAATTGAAAATGGCAGCATTTTTGGAGAACATTGCCCCATTCACGGGAAACGGAAAGAAGAATGATAAGGGGCAGGATCTGGAAGAATTTCTGGAAGAATATGATCCATATAAATATAAGAACCCCTGTGTGACAACGGATGCGGTTGTATTTTCCTGGTCGGATAAGGGAGAGGAATCGAAAGGGCCGAACCTGGATTCTGTATGGAAGGTTCTGATGATCAGGAGAGGGAATCATCCGTGCATCGGATGGTGGGCTCTCCCGGGAGGGTTTATTAATCTGAGGGAGAATCTGAGAGATACGGCGAAGCGGGAATTGATGGAAGAGACCGGTGTGGACGACCTGCCCATGGAACAGATCGCGGTGTATGGAAATGCGAACCGGGATCCGAGAGCGCGTGTGATCACCTCTGCATATATGTCTGTTGTGGAGGAAACCAAAGTGACGGTGCATGCAGGAGATGACGCGGATGCGGCTCTGTGGTGCGAGATTTTCTGTGAAAGCGGCGCCTGGGAAACTGCAGAAGACGGAGGCAGGAAAAGAAGCCATTTTCTTAGATTGGAGAATAAGGCATATGAACTGGAACTTACGGCTGTGGTGGAAGAGGATTTGAAAGGGGACATTGTGCAGGAAAGAGATTTCCGTGTCAGGGAGACGAATCAGATTGCTTGTGACCATGCTGCAATCATTGTACAGGCATGGCTGATCCTGAAAAGCAGACTGTAAGTATTTCGGGGAATTTTGTTTGACAAGAAAATAGTCTACATTTATACTATTAATATTGAGGAAAAGGTCGCCACGCGGAACCATGGCGTTTTCCACGGCGTGTGGGGAGAAAAAGAGACAGGAGGCAAGAAGATGAAGTGTCCATATTGTGGTAACATTGATACCAGAGTCATTGATTCAAGACCGGCTGATGACGGAACATCGATCAGGAGAAGACGTTCCTGCGATGCCTGCAGCAAGCGTTTTACAACGTATGAGAAAGTGGAGACGATTCCACTGATCATTATTAAGAAAGACAATACCAGGGAACAATATGACCGTGCTAAGATTGAAGGCGGTGTTCTCAGGGCATGCTATAAGAGACCGGTGCCTACTTCTGAAATTCAGAAGACGATCGATACGATCGAGACCGATATTTTCAGCCGGGAAGAAAAGGAAATTCCGAGCAGTGTGATCGGAGAAATCGTGATGGGACACTTGAAAGAGCTGGATGCGGTTGCTTACGTTAGATTTGCATCGGTTTACAGAGAGTTTAAAGATGTAAATACATTTATGGCGGAACTGAAGAAAATTCTGGAATAATGTGTTCTGGAAGCGGACAAGTAAACAGACGAAGGAGTGTACACTTTGATGGAGCAAAAGAAGACAGTTGTACTTGGAGTGACGGGCGGAATCGCCGCGTATAAGACAGCGTCGCTGGCAAGTATGCTGGTTAAGAACGGGTATGATGTGCAGGTACTCATGACGAGGAATGCAACGAATTTCATCAATCCGATTGTATTTGAGACTTTGACGAAGCATAAGTGTCTGATCGATACATTTGACCGGAACTTCGAGTACAGCGTGGAGCATGTCGCACTCGCCAGTGTGGCAGATTTGGTAATGATTGCCCCGGCGACTGCGAATGTGATCGGGAAACTGGCTCACGGAATTGCAGATGATATGTTGACCACGACTGTGATGGCTTGCCGACGATGCCCGAAATTCATTGCGCCTGCGATGAATTCGGAGATGTATCTGAATCCGGTAGTGCAGGATAATCTCGCGATCCTGAAAAAATACGGATATGAAGTGATCGAGCCTGCCGAGGGACATCTTGCATGCGGAACGAGTGGAATCGGGAAAATGCCAGAACCGGAAGAACTTTATGAATATATTTATCATGAGCTGGCATGGGAAAAGGATATGATTGGGAAGAAGGTTCTTGTTACGGCAGGGCCGACGCAGGAGGCCATTGACCCGGTACGGTATATCACCAACCATTCTTCAGGAAAGATGGGATATGCGGTGGCGAAAGTCTGTGCCGCAAGAGGAGCTGATGTCACACTGGTGAGCGGACCGACTTCTATTCCAAAGCCGATGTTTGTGAACGTGCTTCCGGTCACGACGGCAAAAGAGATGTTTGAAGCAGTCAGGAGAGAATCTGAAGATGCCGATATTGTCTGCAAGGCGGCCGCGGTTGCGGATTATCGCCCGAAGTATGTGAATGATCAAAAAATGAAGAAATCCGGTGAGCAGATGGTTCTGGAACTGGAGAAAACGGATGATATTCTGAAATACCTTGGAGAACATAAAAAACCGGGACAGTTTCTGTGTGGATTTTCTATGGAAACAGAGAACATGGTTGAGAATTCCAGAGCAAAACTGGAAAAGAAAAATCTGGATATGATAGCGGCAAACAATCTCAGGGATGCCGGAGCCGGTTTTCAAGGTGACACGAACAGGATGACTCTGATTACCAGAGAAAACGAGACTGTACTGCCTCTTTTGAGTAAGGAAGAGACGGCGGCGCGGATTCTGGATATGATTCTGGATCAGATGAATTCATAAATAAAAATCATGGTAACTGTTCAGAGCCAACCTCGAAAACACTTCGTGTTTCCTCAGTGTGGCGTATCCGCCAAATAGATTTGTACAAAAAAGTGCTCACGAATGCAAGCATTCATTGCCCTTTTTTGACAAATCTGCTTGGCTCTGAACAGTTACAAATCATGTATTGTATCTCGAAATGAGAATAATAACAGGAGAAAAATATGAAGAAGAACAAAGAAAAAAAGGGTACTCGTTGGATGGTGAGCGTTGCACTGATGGCTGCAATCATAATTGTGTTGGCAAATACGCCGCTTGGCATGATTCAGCTTCCTATTATAAAGGCAACAACCGTACATATACCGGTGATTATCGGGGCGATTCTTTTCGGACCGCTTGCAGGAGCGATTCTGGGAGGTGTTTTCGGAATTTGTTCGCTGATCAGCAACACAATGGCACCGACACTGCTGTCGTTTGCGTTTTCACCGTTTCTTGCCTCGAATCTGGCAGGAGTGCTTAAAGCACTCTGGATTTCTGTCGGATGCCGTATTTTGATCGGTGTTGCGGCAGGATGGATTTGGATTCTTTTCAGAAAAATCAAATTAAACACATATGTGGCTCTTGCCATTGCGGGATTTGCTGGATCTATGGTAAATACGATCATGGTGATGGGGAGTATCTACTTCCTGTTGGCGCAGCAGTATGCTGAAGCGAAAGAAGTAGCGGTTACGGCGGTATTTGGGCTGATTATGGGAACGGTGACTGCATCGGGAATTCCGGAGGCACTTGCTGCTGCTGTCCTTGTCGCTGTCATCGGAAAGGTATTGATGCGCTTGACGGCATCTTCTCAGACACAGAGTGGAAGATAGTAAAGGGGATACACAAAAATGATTCTTGCAATAGATATTGGAAATACAAATATTGTTCTGGGATGTATTGACAACAATAAGACATATTTTATTGAGAGACTTTCTACAATCAAGACGAAGATGGAGCTGGAATATGCGATTGATATCAAGATGGTTCTGGATCTTCATGGAATTGATGCAGGGAAGCTGGAAGGCGCTATTGTCAGTTCCGTTGTGCCCCAGATAACAAATGTAGTTAAAGAAGCAACAGAAAAGATTCTCAAGAAAAAAACATTGGTCGTTGGTCCTGGAGTAAAAACAGGACTCAATATTATGATGGACAATCCGGCTCAGCTTGGAAGTGACCTCGTCGCGGATGCCGTTGCCGGAATAGACGGGTATGAGCCGCCGCTGATTATTTTCGATCTTGGAACGGCGAACACGGTCTGTGTTGTGGATTCGAATAAGAATTATATCGGGGGTATGATCTACCCCGGAATTTATACATCATTAAATGCGTTGACTGCAAATGCGTCACAGCTCAGTGGAATCAGTCTGGAAGCTCCGAAACGGATCATTGGAAAAAATACAGTGGAGTGTATGAAAAGTGGTGTGATCTATTCCAATGCCGCATGTATGGACGGTATCATTGAACGACTGGAAGAGGAACTCGGGCAGCCTGCAACGGTCATTGCAACGGGAGGACTTGCAAAGAAGATCGTTCCGCATTGCAGAAAAAAGATTATACTGGATGATGAGCTCCTTCTGAAAGGATTACTCGTTATTTATAATAAAAATTCTCAGGGAGAATTTGCGTGGAAAACTGAGGAAAAAGGGAAGAGGAGACAGTAATGAAATTTATCTCTTGGAATGTGAATGGAATCCGTGCATGCGTACAGAAGGGGTTCATGGATTTTTTTAAGGAGGCAGATGCGGATATCTTCTGCCTTCAGGAAACGAAGATGCAGGAAGGACAGCTGGAGTTGGAACTGCCAGGATATCATCAGTATTGGAATTATGCTATGCGCAAAGGGTATTCGGGGACAGCTGTTTTTACGAAAAAAGAGCCGATCAGCGTCTCTTACGGAATCGGAATTGAGAAACACGATCAGGAAGGACGTGTTATTACACTGGAATTTGAGGATTTTTATTTTATAACTGTGTACACGCCGAATTCTCAGAATGAGCTGGCGAGACTCCCCTATCGAATGGAGTGGGAGGACGCTTTTCTAACATATCTGAAGAAACTGGAAGAGAAGAAGCCGGTTGTGTTTTGCGGAGACTTGAACGTGGCGCATCAGGAGATTGATTTGAAAAATCCGAAGACAAACCGGAAAAATGCCGGCTTTACGGATGAGGAAAGAGCAAAATTTTCAGCACTTCTTGAGAATGGTTTTGTAGATACATTCCGTTATTTTTATCCGGAGGTGGAGGGAATTTATTCCTGGTGGTCCTACCGGTTTAAAGCAAGAGAGAAGAATGCAGGATGGCGTATTGATTATTTTTGTGTATCGGATTGCCTGAAAGAGCGGCTTAGGGATGCAAAGATATTGACTGATGTTTTTGGATCAGATCATTGTCCGATTGAACTGGATATGGAATAAATGATGATAAGATAAAACGGGTTGTGAACACGATTGGTGTTTCAACCCGTTTTACATATGCAGATCTTTTAGATATATCCGCCGTCCAGACCGATGATCTGGCCGGTCATGTATTCCGGTGCGTGGGCAATATCCCATGCGAGCTGAGCCACTTCTTCCGGAGAGCCAAAACGTCCGGCGGGAATTTCCTCAGCAAATGCAAGCTTTTCTTCTTCGCTTAAAAGATCATTCATGGAAGTGTCAATTGCACCGCAGGCAATGGCATTGACCTGAATGTTGCTCGGTGCGAGTTCCTTTGCAAGTGCTCGGGTCAGACCGTTTACACCTGATTTCGCGGCAGAATAGGCGGCTTCGCATGATGCACCAACGGTTCCCCACATGGAGGAAATATTGATGATACGTCCATGCTTCACTGAGATCATATGCGGAAGTGCGCCACGGCAGCAATAGAATACAGAAGAAAGGTCTGTCTGAATCATGTGATTCCATTCTTCGTTTGTCATATCAGAAAGCAATCCCATGTAAGCAATTCCGGCATTGTTGATCAGAACATCAAGACCGTCGCAGGACAGGGAGACGGCATCAAAGATTCCCTTTACATCATCGGGATTTCCGACATCTCCGGTCACGATTTCGCAGGAACCATAAGGCATCTCTTCGATTTGGGCACGTACCTGATGAAGAGCTTTCCATGATTTTCGGCAATTTAAGAAAACATGATATCCACCGGCGGCAAATCGGAGTGCACATGCTCTGCCGATTCCACGTGAAGCACCGGTTACAAGAACAGTTTTTTTGGTCATAAATTAGCGCTCCTTTGTAACATTTATAAAAAAGGTTATTATAATTATACACGTTATTTCTTGTTATTTAAAGTGCAAGATGATATGATAAAGAAAAGATCGTAATATTGTGATATGCGAGGAGGAGAATATGGTAGACAGAGCCATTGAATTCGCAACGAAAGTACATGACGGGCAGTTTCGAAAGGGGACGAAACGCCCGTATATCGTGCATCCGATCGAAGTGGGGGATATCGTTTCGTCTATGACGCACGATGAAGAGGTTATCAGTGCAGCAATTTTGCATGATACGGTTGAAGACTGCAAGGATGTAACGGTGGAGAAGATTGCGGAGATGTTTTCGGCCCGAGTTGCATTTTTTGTAGCACAGGAGAGTGAGGACAAATCCCGTTCCTGGGAAGAAAGAAAGGGAGCAACGATTGAGCGTATCCGAACAGCTCCGAGAGAAGTTCAGATGATCGGACTTGCGGACAAGCTCTCCAATATGCGTGATATTGACAGGGATTATCCGCTCTGTGGTGAGGAACTATGGAACAGGTTTCGTATGAAAGACAAGCAGATGATCGGATGGTATTATAAGGGGATTCGAGATGCGCTGAAAGAACAGTTTGAGGGGGAACCGGTTTATATGGAGTATTGTAGGTTGATCGATAAGAATTTTGGATCATAATAGTAATCTGAGAAAAAGGCATTCCGTAGAGGAGTGCCTTTTTCCATGGAAAATGTGTGCTTAAATGTCTTTGACATCGCCAATTAAATCCTTGATCTCTTCCATATGCCGGTCTGTCAGATTGACAGTCTCTGCACATCTGCGCAGTTCGTCCTCAATGGAGGCGATATCTACCAAAGAACTGATATCCTTTTTGTAGTGAAGCTGGTGATCGAGACTTGCCCAGAAATCCATTCCAATGGTACGGATCTGAATCTCAGCACGCATTGCAGCCTTTCCTTCTGAGAAGAACACCGGGATCTCCACGATCATGTGGTAGCTTCGGTAACCGTTATCCTTTGGCTTTTGTATGTAGTCCTTGATCTTAAGAACTGTGATATCATCCTGTGATGAAATCAGATTGGCCATCGTATAAATATCGCCGATGAATGGACAAATCACTCGAATACCGGCAACATCGTCCAGATTTTTCACGATGCTTTCTTCCGTAAACGGAAGGTTTTTCCGACGCAGCTTTTCATAGATACTTGCCGGAGTTTTGATGCGGGATTTAATAGAAGAAATCGGATTTCTCTGATTTGCAACGGAAAATTCATCATTCAGGACTTCAAGTTTTGTCTGAATTTCCCGGATCGCACAACGATATTTCATCATCAAAGAATTGAAATTCTTATTGTTGCGGATAAAATCTTCCGGACTTACTGCATTCAGCCATTGCTTCTCCAGTGTTGTCGGATGGGAAGACACTGGAATTGTTTCTGTCGCTTTTTCCATAAAACAACCCTCTTTATAAATTTCTAGTGGGAACCCCCGTCAGGTCTTTTGACCTTTCCCATCTATATTCTAACATATTTTTAAATGGCATGAAAGCCTTTTCCTATGATTTCACTGGTATTGGAAATCAGGATAAATGCAGATGGATCTTCTTTCTTGATAAAATTCCTCAGTTTAATTGCCTGCTGGCGATTCAGTGCAGTAAGAATAATGTGTTTTTCTGAACCAGAAAATGCACCCCGCGCATCACAGATCGTTGCGCCGCGGTGAAGTTGATTGACAATAAAATCGCAGATCGGATCCGGCTTAGCGCAGACAACGTTAAAATATTTTGAAAGATTCAGACTTTCGATAAAGTTGTCCACCAGGAATGACCGGATCGAAAGACCGAAAAGGGAGTAAAGTCCGGTTTTCATACCAAAGACAAAGAAACCGAGTACTGTTATGGCAATATCGGAAACGATCAGAGCTTTGCCGATATTGATGCTGGAATACTTCTTAACGATCATTGCAATGATATCTGTGCCTCCGCTTGAAGCACCGATATTAAAGAGAATAGCTGAGCCGAATGCCGGCAGTGCGATCGCGAACATAACTTCGAGCATCGGTTCATCCGTAAAGGGGTGTGACATAGGATAGACCCTTTCTAACAGTGACAACGTAACAGAAAGAAGAATACTGCAATAGGCAGTTTTCGCAACAAATTGTTTTCCGAGGATCACTGCACCCAGAACCAGAAGCAGCATATTAGTTATAAAAGAAAAATCGGCAGCTGAAATTAGTCCGGTTTTCGCGACCAGTACAGCGAGACCGGTGATTCCGCCAAAAGTGAAATTGTTGGTAAATTTAAAGAAATAGGTCCCCACTGCCATGATTAGTGTAGCGCCTGTCATCATGGCAAAATTTTTAAAACTCTTATCCATTTGCTCATTCCTCAAGATTATAATATTTGAAAGACCGCGTAAAATCAGAATTACGGCTCATTCCAAACGAATTGTAACGCGGCAAATTTTGAAAGTCAACTGTTTTGAATCAAGTTTATGAAGTATACAATTATACATAAAACCAAAGAAAAATCAGGTATTTTCTGGGAATAAAATGCGGGCATGAGATGAATCCACAGCGGATATACTATCTTTCAAAAGGAGGAAAAAAATCATGGATCAGTATTTACCTATTACGGATGTATACGCCAGAGAAATTCTGGATTCGCGTGGGAATCCGACTGTTGAGGTGGAAGTACTTGCAGGGGAACAGTTTCACGGCAGGGCATCGGTACCTTCCGGTGCATCAACGGGAAAATATGAGGCAATCGAGCTGCGGGACGGACAGAGAAGATATCAGGGACTTGGAGTTAAGAAAGCTGTGGAGCATGTCAATGACAGAATCGCCCGTGAAGTAGAAGGAATGAATGTGTTTGAACAGGCGAGAATCGATCAGGTCCTTTTGAAACTGGATGGGACAGATAACAAGATTAATCTGGGCGCAAATGCAATGCTGGGGGTATCACTTGCGGTGGCAAGGGCTGCTTCAAAGGCCTTAAGGATTCCGCTGTTTCGTTATCTTGGAGGAGTGGGTGCTAAACAGATGCCGGTGCCTATGATGAATATTCTGAACGGGGGACGCCACGCAGATAATACGATCGACATCCAGGAATTTATGATCATGCCGGTGGGAGCATATAGTTTTGAACAAGGACTTCAGATGTGTTCGGAAATATATCAGGCGCTTAGATCCTTGCTAAATAAGCAGGGATATCAGACATCGGTCGGGGATGAAGGTGGATTTGCGCCCAATCTTCCGAATGCCGGTGATGCACTGCAATTTATTATAGAGGCGATTGACAAAGCCGGATATAAACCAAAAGAAGAGATTGTGATTGCTTTGGACGCAGCGGCCAGTGAGTTATATGACAAAAAGAGAAAACGTTATGTTTTTGAAGGAGAAGGAAAAATGCACGGACATCGTGTGGAACGTTCTTCTGAGGAAATGATTGAGTATTTTGAAGAACTGGCTGATCGGTTCCCGATCCTTTCAATCGAAGATGCACTGGACGAGGAAGATTGGGAAGGCTGGGAACTTTTGACTACAAGGCTGGGGCTGGAGATGCAGCTTGTAGGAGATGATCTTTTTGTTACAAACGTAAAAAGACTGAATGCGGGAATCCTCAAAGAGATTGCCAATGCGATTCTTATTAAAGTGAATCAGATTGGTACTTTGACAGAGGCAGTTGATGCGATTGAGATGGCAAAAAGGTCGGGATATCAGGCAATTATTTCACACAGATCCGGGGAAACTGAAGATCCCTTCATTGCGGATCTTGCTGTTGCCTTTAACACAGGGCAGATTAAGACTGGCGCACCGTGCCGATCTGAGCGTGTGGCAAAATATAATCAGCTTCTCAGAATCGAAGAAAGGCTGGGAGAAATCGCAAAATATGAAAATCCCTTTGTGAGATTCTCGTAGAAGGAATATTGTGAATAAAAAAGTTTCGGAAGAATGTATATAACAACATGTCATCCGAAACTTTTATACGTTAGACAGGTGAATCCAAGGTTAGGGTATGCCTTTTTTACACGATATCCGGGAATGGCTCGAGGCTCCTGTCCAGGATTCCATTCATATAGGCGATGGCGATGCCGTAGTTTGTCATTGGAATTTGCTGATCCTCTGCACATTTCAGACGATACTTCATTTCCCTCTCGCTGAGTGTACAGCCACCGCAATGGACGATCAAAGCATAAGGGGACAGATCGGCCGGAAATTCGGTTCCGCTTGTGAAAACGAATTCCAGTTCCTTGCCGGTATAATTCCGGATCCAGCGCGGTAGTTTCACCGTACCGATATCTTCGCACTGCCGATGGTGCGTACAGCCCTCAGAAACCAGTATTTTATCACCATCTTTCAGACGCTCCAGCATGCGGGCACCTTGGACATTGGATTCCAGATTGCCCTTGTATCTTGCAAACAGGATGGAAAATGAAGTAAGATGTATATTTTCCGGGGTGTCCGCCGATACCTGTTTAAATGCCTGACTGTCCGTAATGACCATGCGAGGTTTCTTCCCTAGAGAAGCAAGTGTTTCTTTCAACTCCGTTTCCCTGGTGACAACGGAGACGGCACCGGCTTCCAGAATGTCACGGATTGTCTGCTGCTGAGGAAGAATCAACCTTCCTTTGGGGGCTGCAGAATCAATCGGAACCACTAGAACAACAACATCATTTGGTTTTAACAGATCGCCGACAATTTTCAATGTCATATTCTCGGCAGGCACCTGTTTTGCAATCATTTCCTTCAGCTCATAAATGTTCTTGCCGGTAGCTGCACTGACAGAGATACAGTTCTGTTCGGTCAGCCACCCGTCAGGAATCGGAGTGTCAGCAATCGCTTTGATGAATTCTGATGAACTTAAAGTTTCTATCGTGTCTATTTTGTTTCTTACAACCACGTATGGAATTCCTTTTTCCCGTATCCGCCCCAGAATTGCAATATCTTCGGCAGTCATTGGAAAGGACGCATCTGTAACCAGAACAGCAATATCTGTTTTGTTCAGAATTTGATAAGATTTCTGAATACGAAGCTGGCCCAGTTCACCTTCGTCATCAAGACCGGGAGTATCGATCATAACAACCGGGCCCAAAGGCAGTAGTTCCATGGCTTTCAGCACCGGATCAGTGGTAGTCCCGGCGATATCAGAGACAATCGCCAGACTCTGACCGGTTATTGCGTTGATCAGGCTGGATTTCCCTGCATTTCGTTTTCCGAAGATCCCGATATGGATCCGCTCAGCTGAAGGAGTTGTATTTAATCCCATAATAGCCTCCTTATTTTTCGATTTCAATTAGAATCTAAAGTCATTTCCTGTTCCGTTTTCAATTGCTTCCAGATGTTCGATCACTTTGGCGCGAACTTTGTCGTTTGGAATATTTGCCAGCTCTTTTTGAAGGATTGCATCACCGACTGCTTTGGTTTCAGGTGAAGCGTAGTCTACCAGATATTCTTTTAAGGTCATCAGAGCATTCGGATGGCAGCAGTTCTGAATCTGCTGGCTTTTGCAGAGTGACATGAAGCGGTCGCCGGTACGGCCTTCTCGATAGCAGGCGGTGCAGAAGCTCGGAATATAATCCATGTCCATCAGCCACTTCACGACCTGGTCGAGTGTACGTGTATCGCTGACATCAAACTGCGCGGAAGACTCTTCGTCCGGCTCCGGTTCGGCATAGCCGCCGACGCTGGTCTTGGAACCGCCGCTGATCTGGGAAATGCCAAGATGCAGTACGCGCTCACGACATTTCTGGCTCTCGCGGGTGGATACGATCATGCCGGTGTATGGAACTGCGATGCGGATGCAGGCTACGATCTTGGCGAAGGTATCATCATCGATTCCGTTAGTGAATGCAGAAGCATCAATGTCATCTGCGTTTCTCAGACGAGGAACACTGATGGTATGCGGGCCGACTCCGAAGACCGCTTCCAGATGTTCTGCATGCATCAGAAGACCCGCAAATTCGTAACGATATTTATCGAGACCGAACAGCACGCCGAGCCCTACATCATCAATGCCTCCTTCCATGGCGCGATCCATAGCTTCTGTGTGATAATCGTAATCATGTTTCGGCCCTGTCGGATGAAGCTCCAGATAGCTTTCTTTATGATAGGTTTCCTGGAACAGGATGTAGGTTCCGATTCCTGCTTCCTTAAGTTTGCGGTAGTTTTCAACTGTCGTGGCGGCAATATTTACATTGACGCGGCGGATCGCTCCGTTTTTGTGCTTAATACTGTAAATCGTCTTGATACTTTCCAGAATATATTCGATTGGATTGTTCTTCGGATCTTCACCGGCCTCCAGCGCCAGCCGTTTGTGTCCCATATCCTGAAGCGCGATAACTTCCTTACGGATTTCGTCCTGTGTCAGTTTTTTACGTGGAATATGTTTGTTTTTCATGTGATAAGGGCAATAGGTACATCCGTTAATACAGTAGTTGGAAAGATAGAGCGGAGCAAACATAACAATTCGATTGCCATAAAAATCTTTCTTTATTTGCTCGGCGAGATGGTAGATTTCCTGGTTCTTCTCATCATTCTCGCAGGCGAGAAGAACGGATGCTTCCCGGTGGGAAAGCCCCTTGCGAAGCTTCGCCTTCTCTATGATCCGGTCGATTAATTCAAGATTGTTTTTATTTTCATCAGCGTACTGGAGTGTCTCCATAATTTCCTCATGGCTGATAAATTCATCTGCTTTTTTTGATGCTGGATTATACATTTTCGTTTCCTCCTGTGAAATCTTTTAAATTTAATTCCTGATTATGATCCTGGATCGTGACCAGGGAATCGCCTCTTGTGGTCACGATATGATAGCCGATTTCTTCCATTTCCTGTGTCAAAATGGCAAGGCCTTCTGCTGCTTCATCCCCCATGCAGCGTTTGTTATCATATAGACTGTAATTCTTTCGGTTCTCCTGCGGTGACAGATTCGGCATCACAACATTGGCACCCGCGAGAATCCCCATTTTTCTGCCCTCCGGATGGATGGTTGCGAGTGCTGTTGTAGACGGCAGAAGTGTCTTTGGCAGCATCAGCCGGAGCAGTCCGAGCATAAATAAAGTGAGCTCAAGAGTGCCGGCTTTCTCCATGGCGAATGGTGTGGCATGATGGGGAATAAACGGTCCGATCCCAACCATATGAGGATTCAGTTGCTTTAGAAACAACATATCCTCGGCCAGGTATTCGGCAGTCTGCCCCGGTGAGCCGACCATGAAACCACTCCCTACCTGATAACCTGTTTCCTGCAGTGCGAAAAGACACTTTTGTCTGCGAATGGCGGACAATGAGGCGGGATGGAGCATCCGGTAATGATTGGCATTGTAGGTTTCATGACGGAGCAGATAGCGGTCTGCACCCATGTCATGGAACAGCTTGTAGCTCTCTCGGGATTTTTCACCAATGGAGAGTGTGAGCGCACAGTCCGGAAAACGAGTTTTGATTGCCCGGATGAGTACGGCCATCCGCTTGTCCGTGAACCATGCATCTTCGCCTCCCTGCAGGACAAAGGTACGAAAACCAAGACGGTAACCGGTCTGACAGCAATCCAGTATTTCGTCTTCGGTAAGACGATACCGGGCAACAGAAGCATTGCTGCAGCGAATTCCGCAGTAATAACAGTCATTTCTGCAGTAATTGGTAAATTCAATCAGTCCCCGGATATATACATCATGACCATAATACTGATGGCGTACAGCCCGTGCCCGCTCAAATAGAAACTCTGCAAGCTTTGGGGTACGGCCATTGATCAAAGCAATCCATTCGGTTTGGTTCAGATTCCCGGTTTCTTCTAATTTTGTAATGAGTTCTCTCATGAATGGTTCTCCGGTTATTTTGTTTTTGCATAAATTGTCTTTGTACTGATGCCGGGCAGCATTCCGATCTTTCCGGAAAGTGCGCTGATGATATCATTCGGTGCATCCATGGCGATGCTGATAATGGAAATATTTTTTTCCCGATAGGGAATGCCCATTCTTCCGACAATGTAGGAACCGTATTCACTTAAAAGTGCGTTCAGTTGTTCTACGGATTCGTGGCTGGAAACAATAATTCCGATCAGAGCGATTCGTGAGTCTGCTTCAGACATATGAGTAAAACCTCCTTTCTCGAGACAAATGTGTGACGATGCTACAAATTGTACACGTTTGGCGATAAAGACAGAAAGAATTTCCTCAAAAATGTTGTCAGAATAAAGAAATGAAAATGTATGAAATAATTCGGATAAATGCGCCTTTTTGCTCAGGTTCAACCCTTTGCAATCAGAACGTGTAACTGGGTATAGTATATCATGTTTCCTGCATAAAATCAAAGGAAACAGAGAGCATTCAGGAAAAAGAGTATGGAAATTTATGTAGTAAAGCCACAGGATACGATTTACAGAATCGCACAAAGATATGGGGTGTCTCCGGCGAGACTTGCGTATGATAACCAGACAGCCGGTCAGGAATATCTGGTGCCGGGGCAGGCACTTCTGATTCTTTATCCGGAGATCATACATACCGTAAGGGCGGGAGAGACGACCGGAACGATTGCCTCCATGTATCAGATCAGTGAAAAGCAGCTGTATAGAAATAATCCGTACCTGTTGGATCGAACCTATCTGATCACAGGTCAGCAGTTGATTATCTCATATGAGGACCAGAACAGTCCGGAAAAAAAGGTCAGCGGATATGTGTACCCGTATGTGGCAGGATATATCCTGAGAGAAACATTATTATATATAGATGAAATTATGATATTTTCATATGGATTTACAGAAGATGGAGAGCTGGTGCCGCCGCAAGTGAAAGAAGACTGGATCCTAAGAGAGACAAAAAAATTCGGGGTTCAGCCGTTTCTGGTGCTGACTCCCTTTTCGGAAGCGGGAGTTTTCAACAATCAGCTGATCAAGATTGTGACTGAAAATGCAGAAATGCAGAACACATTGATTGCAAACATTCTGGTTGTCGTGCAGGAAAAAGGATATGCAGGAGTGGATGTTGACTTTGAATATATTCTGCCGGAAGATAAAGAAGGATATGTTAAGTTCGTGGAACATCTGCAAAATGTAATGGCGGAAAACGGATATTCCGTTTCTGTTGCGCTTGCCCCTAAAACATCTGCTGACCAGAAAGGACTGCTCTATGAAGGTATGGATTACAGACGTCTTGGGGCGGCAGCGGATACGGTTTTTCTCATGACGTATGAATGGGGATACATGTATGGTCCGCCAATGGCGGTTGCACCTTTAAACAAAGTGCGGGAAGTTGTGGAGTATGCAGTCACAGAGATTCCGCGTGAGAAGATCATGATGGGGATTCCGAACTATGGGTACGACTGGGAACTCCCTTATAAGCGTGGTGAAACACGGGCGGAACTGATTGGAAATGTGGAAGCGGTACGTATTGCTTCGGAAAATGGGGCTGAGATTCAATATGACGAAAAGGTCCAAAGTCCGTATTTCACATACTGGTCCGGAGGAAAACAGCATGAGGTATGGTTCGAAGATGTGCGCAGTATTCGTGCTAAAATGGAGCTTGTCAGAGAAAAGGGGATAAGAGGGTTCGGATACTGGAATCTGATGCGAAGCTTCAGGGCCAATTGGCTGCTGGTGAATCAGGGGGAGAAAGAATAGAAAAGGGTAAAACAGGATAAAACAGGATAAAACAGGTTTGCAGTAGCCCAATAAAAAGAGTATACTTAATAATTATAGTGAATGGACTGTTACAAAGGAAGAGGGAGAGATAAACATGGGAGAAAAAATGAATGAAATGCTGGAAATCTGGAAAAACCAGCTGACAGTTCTTGTAAAATGGATACTGATGTCGCTCGTGACCGGAGGAGTGGTGGGAACGATCGCCAGTATCTTTTCCTACGCAGTTTCATGGGCGACCGCATTTCGGATGGCGCATTTCTGGGTGATCTTCGGCCTGCCACTTGGAGGACTTTTGATCGTGTGGCTGTATAAAAAGGCCGGAGAAGAGAAAAACACCGGAACAAATCTGGTACTTTCCGTTATCCGTTCGCAGGATGAAGATGTACCGATCCGTGTTGCGCCGTTGATTTTGATTTCAACGGTAATCACACATTTTTTCGGAGGGTCTTCCGGACGAGAAGGAGCGGCTCTTCAGTTCGGCGCCAGTGTGGGCGGCTGGATCGGAAGGCGTCTTCACTTGAATGAAAGTGATGAAAAGATCATCATCCTTTCGGGCATGAGTGCGGCTTTTGCGGCATTATTCGGTACGCCGATGGCAGCCGCAATCTTCCCGATGGAAGTTGTGAGTGTGGGGATTATGTATTACTCAGCACTGGTTCCCTGTATGTTTGCATCATTTACGGCTCAGTATGTTGCACTCCTCTTCAAAGTAAGGACGCTGGCACATCCATATCCTGTCGAAGATGTGCCTGATTTTTATAGTTTTCAGACCCTCAAATTTCTCATTCTTGCGATTGCGTTTGCCTTGGCCGGAGTTCTGTTTTGTGTCATGCTCCATACCTGCGAACACAAATTTAAAGAATGGTTTGCGAATCCTTATCTGAGAATCGTGGCAGGTGCGGCAGCGGTCATTGCACTTCGGTTCCTTTTGGGAACAGAGGACTATCTTGGACTTGGTGGAGGCGTGATCCAGGCAAGCTTTAAGGGGGCCGTATCACCGGAGAAATTCCTTCTGAAAATGATCTTTACCTGTCTGACTCTATGTGTGGGATTTAAGGGCGGTGAGATCGTTCCGTCGTTATTCATCGGTGCGACTCTGGGATCGGCCATGTCGGCACTTCTTGCACTTCCTCCGGATATCTGTGCGGCGTGTGGAATGGTCGGCGTATTCTGCGCTGTTACAAATAGCCCGATCAGTTCTATGCTGATTGCTTTTGAAATGTTTGGATTTACTGGAATGCCATTTTACTGCAGCGTAGTGGCTGTGAGCTATCTGGTGTCAGGATATTATAGTCTGTACAAGGAACAGCGGATTGTGTATTCCAAGACAGAAAATAAATATGTGGACAGACATACAAAATAAGAGTGAAAAATAGAGAAAACTCGGTTTTTTTGAAAAATACCCTTGAAAAATGAAAATGATTGTGATATTATTTGAAAAAATTTATTTTGCAATGCGATGAAAGAGACTCTTGCTTCTGGAACTTGACAGGAATACGGCGTCACCGACTGAGAGCGCTGTTTGAGGAATGAGGCGAAGGGAACACTCCGGAGCAGACTGGCTGAATGCGGAATGATCAGTGAATGGAGAAAAGGCTTCATATAAAAAGAATTTCAGTAAGTCAGTACGTAAGTGCACGTTACGCACATGAAGTTGGGCTTCCAAGGAGGGAAGTTAATGCGGGTGGTACCGCGGATATGGATATCCGTCCCGGAATACATTGTATTCCGGGACTTTTTATATGCAAAATCAGGAAAAAGGATCCGGAATATCGCCAGGACGGCAAGAAAAGTGATTGAGGAGGATTTAAACCATGGAATTTATGACAGGTGTAAAAGAAAAAGAAACACTGGAGCTCGGACAGCTTCTGGAAGAAGATATGCTGGGGAAAAAGGTTCGTGTAAATGGCGCAGTTCATACGGTACGTGATATGGGAACCGTTGCATTCGTTGTATTGAGAAAAAGAGACGGGCTTCTTCAATGTGTCTATGAGGAGGGAAGTTCTGATTTTGATTTAAAAGAAATCCGTGAAGCAGCTACAGTGGAAGTGACCGGAACGCTTCAGGCATCCGAGAAGGCACCGAATGGTGTAGAACTTAAGATGGAAGAGATTCGTATTCTGAGTACACCCAAAGAGCCGTTACCACTTCAGGTTTCCAAATGGAAACTGAATACATCTCTGGAGGCAAAGCTGAATTATCGTTCTATTTCACTGAGAAATGTAAGAGAGCGGGCAAAATTTAAAATACAGGAAGGAATCGTAAGAGGTTTCCGCGAATTTTTGTATAAACAAGGGTTTACCGAAATTCATACTCCGAAGATCGGAGCAAAAGGAGCAGAGGGAGGTTCGAACTTGTTCCGGTTGGATTATTTCCACAGACCGGCAGTTCTGGAGCAGAGCCCACAGCTCTATAAACAGATGATGGTCGGTGTATTTGACCGGGTATTTGAAACCGGACCGGTATTCCGCGCGGAGAAGCACAATACGAAGCGGCATTTGAATGAATACACCAGTTTGGACTTTGAGATGGGGTATATTGACAGCTTTGAGGATATCATGGCAATGGAAACAGGTTTCCTTCAGTATACGATGAAGCTTCTGGAAAAAGAATATGCAAAGGAACTGAAGATTCTGGGAGTGGAACTTCCGAATGTAGATCAGATTCCGGCTGTACGTTTCGATGAGGTCAAGCAGCTTGTCTCTGAAAAATATAACCGCCGTATCCGCAATCCGTTCGATCTGGAGCCGGAGGAAGAGCATTTGATCGGACAGTATGCAAAAGAAGAATGGGGAAGTGATTTTGTTTTTGTTACCTATTATCCGTCCAAGAAGCGCCCGTTTTATGCGATGGACGATCCGGAAGATGAGAGATTTACGCTCAGCTTCGATCTCCTGTTCCGTGGTCTTGAGATTACGACAGGAGGACAGAGAATCCATGATTATGATATGCTTCTTGCAAAACTGGAAAAACGTGGAATGACCGAGGAGGGGCTGGAGACATATCTGGATACTTTTAAACACGGCATGCCACCGCATGGAGGACTTGGAATTGGAATGGAACGTTTGACTATGCAGCTTCTGGGAGAGGATAATGTCAGGGAAACCACACTCTTCCCGAGAGATTTGAGCAGACTTACGCCTTAACGGAAGAACGTGTGGCTACAAGATACGCTTCTAAAATGATATAAAATCAGAATTTAATAAGTGAAGGAGAATCAGAAAATGGCAAACAAAATTTCCGACGAGACAATCGAATATGTTGGAATTCTGGCGAAGCTGGAGCTTTCCGAAGAAGAAAAAGAGCAGGCTAAATCCGACATGGAAACAATGCTGGATTATATAGATACTTTAAATGAACTGGATACCGAGGGGATCGAGCCGATGTCCCATGTATTCCCGATCCATAATGTGTTCCGTGAAGATACGGTGGAAAACGGAGACGACCATGAGGCCATGCTGTCAAATGCACCGCAGCAGAAAGAGCAGAGCTACAAAGTACCAAAAACATTTGCATAGGAGGAGAACGTAAATGGATATCTTGAGTATGACAGCACTTGAGCTTGGAAGAAAAATAAAAGCGAAAGAGATCACTGTGAAAGAAGCGGTAGAAGCGTGTCTGAAACAGATTGATAAAGTTGAAGATAAAGTAAATAGTTTTGTGACAATAGATAGAGAAAAAGCATTTAATCGAGCGGAAGAGGTTCAGAGAGGAATCGAGGACGGGACTTACACCGGACCGCTTGCAGGAGTCCCGGTGGCAATCAAGGACAATATGTGTACGAAAGGAATGCTTACCACATGCAGTTCCAGAATCCTGGAGAATTTCAATCCTACCTATACGGCAGAGGCGGTTCTGAATCTGGAGAAGGCGGGGGCAGTCATCATCGGAAAGACCAACATGGATGAATTTGCCATGGGAAGTACAACGGAAACTTCTTATTATGGTGAGACGAAGAATCCGTGGAATCTGGAACACGTCCCGGGAGGATCTTCCGGCGGTTCCTGTGCGGCCGTTGCGGCTTTGGAAGTTCCTTATGCACTTGGTTCTGATACCGGCGGTTCGATCCGTCAGCCAAGTTCTTATTGCGGAGTTGTGGGAATTAAGCCGACATACGGAACGGTTTCCCGTTATGGACTCATTGCATACGGATCCTCTCTGGATCAGATCGGACCGATCGCAAGAGATGTAAGTGACTGTGCAGCTATTCTGGAGACGATCGCATCGCATGATGTGAAGGACAGTACTTCTATGGAAAGAGGAGACACCGATTTCACCGGTGCACTTGTAAATGATGTGAAAGGGATGAAAATCGGCATTCCGCAGGATTATTTTAGTGAAGGTCTGGATCCGGAAGTGGCAGGGCCGATTCTGGAAGCTGCGAAGGTACTGGAGGAAGCCGGTGCCAGCGTGGAACGATTTGATCTGGGACTTGTAAAATATGCAATTCCGGCTTATTATGTCATCGCTTCTGCGGAAGCAAGCTCCAATCTTGCGCGATTTGACGGTGTAAAATACGGATACAGAACGGCAGACTATGAGGAGCTTCATGGAATGTATAAAAAAACCCGGTCTGAAGGGTTTGGACCGGAGGTAAAGCGCCGTATCATGCTGGGGTCTTTCGTATTAAGCTCCGGATATTATGACGCCTACTATTTGAAAGCACTAAAAACAAAAGCACTGATTAAAAAGGCCTTTGATCAGGCATTTACCAAATATGATATGATCCTTGCACCGGCAGCTCCGACTACGGCTCCGAAACTGGGATCGTCTCTTAGCGATCCACTTAAGATGTATCTGGGAGATATTTACACAATTTCGGTCAACCTGGCAGGACTTCCGGGGATCAGTATTCCTGTGGGACGTGATTCCAAAGGACTTCCGGTAGGGATGCAGCTGGTCGGGGACTGTTTCCAGGAGAAAAAACTATTCCGTGCGGCGTATACGTATGAATGTCTGACTCAAAAGAAATGGATTTCTGATTATGATAAAACACAGACCGCAGGAAAGGAGGAAGCGTAAATGTCAAAACAATATGAGACAGTGATCGGACTTGAGGTCCATGTAGAATTAGCGACAAAAACAAAAATCTTCTGCTCCTGCAGTACGGAATTTGGAGGAGCACCGAACACACATACCTGTCCTGTTTGTACCGGTATGCCGGGATCACTCCCGGTGCTGAACCGACAGGTTGTGGAATATGCAATGGCGGTAGGACTTGCGGCAAACTGCAAGATCACACAGGTCTGCAAATTTGACCGGAAGAATTATTTCTACCCGGATAATCCGCAGAACTATCAGATCTCCCAGCTTTATCTCCCGATCGCAAGGGACGGATACGTGGAGATTGAAGTGGGCGGTACGAAGAAAAAAGTCCGTATTCATGAAATGCATATGGAGGAAGATGCCGGGAAACTGATTCATGACGAATGGGAAGACTGTTCTCTTGTGGATTATAACCGAAGCGGTGTGCCGCTGATCGAGATCGTATCGGAGCCGGATATGCGTTCTGCGGAAGAAGTTATTGCCTATCTGGAGAAGCTGAGAATGATCTGCCAGTATCTTGGGGCATCAGACTGCAAGCTTCAGGAAGGCTCTATGAGAGCCGATGTAAACTTATCGGTTCGTGAAGTCGGATCACAAGAATTCGGAACCAGAACCGAGATGAAGAACCTGAACTCTTTCAAAGCCATCAGCCGTGCGATCGAAGGGGAAAGGGCAAGACAGATCGAACTTCTGGAAGAAGGCATGAAAGTGATTCAGGAGACCAGAAGATGGGATGACAATAAAGAGTATTCTTATGCAATGCGATCCAAAGAAGATGCGCAGGATTACCGCTATTTCCCGGAACCGGATCTGGTGCCGATCGTGATCAGTGATGAGTGGATCGAAAATGTGAAAGCTCGTCAGCCGGAACTGCGTACAGAAAAACTGGAGCGTTATAAGAGAGAATATGATATTCCGCAGTATGATGCCGAGATCATTACCGGAAGTAAAAAAATGGCGGATATCTTCGAGGCAACAACCGCGATCTGCGGAAAACCGAAGAAAGTATCCAACTGGCTTATGGTTGAGACCATGCGTCTTCTGAATGAAAACGGACAGGAACCGGCAGATATCCGTTTTTCACCGGAGAATCTGGCGAAACTCATCAACCTTGCAGATGCCGGAACGATTAATAGTTCTGTGGCAAAAGAAGTATTTGAAAAAGTATTTGCCGAAGATGTCGATCCGGAAAAATATGTAGAAGAGAACGGATTAAAAACGGTGAACGATGAAGGTGCACTTCGGGAAATTGCAGCGCAGGTAATTGCAGCGAACCCAAAAGCAGTAGAGGATTACAAGGGTGGAAAAGAAAAGGCACTGGGGGCACTTGTCGGTCAGATCATGAAAGCCATGAAGGGAAAAGCGAATCCGGGAATGGTGAATCAGATGCTTCGGGATATGCTGAAATAAGGGACATAAATTCATATTTTAGAACAAGAAAGAGCAGGAAAGTTACTTTTTGGAGTTACTTTCCTGTTTTTTATTTCTTTTCGTATGCCGATAAATTAAAATTTGTTGTCATATTTTTTGTATTGAAAGAATATATTTCAGATATGGATAATCACTGCAGGAAAATCTTCTGCGGTGGAGAAACAAAAGGTTTCAATGTAAGTGGCAAAAGGAGGATCAGAAAATGGGTAATGGAAGAACCCGTACACATTCCGTACTGGCGAGAGCAGCAGCCGTGCTGTTGGCGTTTCTTATGGGAAGTGGGATCCCGTCGGCATCGGTACATGCTGACGGACAGGAAGCTGCGAAAGAAAAAGAGGTGACATCAGGACAACAATTATCTGGAGAAACGCAGGATTCATCCCCGGAACATCATAAGTTTATCCGATATAACGGTGATGACAGCTACACTCTGACACTTAATGTAAAGGGAATGTATGATTCTGAGAAAGTGACACCGAAACTGGATGTACTTCTGATTGTGGACCGATCCGGAAGTATGGATGAAAAATACGGAAGTGGAAACAGCGCACCTACAAGGATGGAAAAATTGCAGGAGGTTGTGACAGGTACGAAGGGTCTGTCTCAGGCAATTCTTGGGAATGATGAGATCGATGCACGGATGGCGGTTGTTGCCTATAGTGGAAATAAGGGCAGCAAATATGAAAAAGATGCTGCATATAATGATGCAGTATCCATTATACCGAATGATTGGACAACGGATCAAAATGTGGTAAATGTAAATGTCAACGCGATCGAAGCAGATGGAGGAACGAACTGTCAGGCAGGACTTCTCACCGGAGAGGAAGTATTGGAATATGCAAGAGAGGATGCGCAGAAAATCGTGATTTTCCTATCCGATGGCCTGCCCACATTCCGTTACAATGAAAGCGGCTTAACGGTAGGAGAAGGGAATGCTGACTCAAATGGGGAGAATGCGGAAGCGGCTTATCAACAAGCAGCCCAATTGTCCGGACTGTCCGGATTTTACTCGATCGGTATCTCAACAGACAGTTCGTCCAGTTTCCTGAATACACTGAAAGATAAACCGGGAGCAGAAAAGAAAGCGTATTATTCTGCGGCAAATGCCGATGGCCTGGTGAGCGCGTTTCAATCAATCATTTCAGATATTACGGAATATACCTGCCGTAATGTTACGATTGAAGATACGCTGAGTGTGTATGTAGAAGCGGAGGATCCATTTCAGCCGGTAATCAAAGTGACCGATAAAAATGGCAGTGAAGTAACGGAAGTGGAGTTCAAAGGAGAGCAAATTTCTGTGAGCGATTTAATCCGTGTTTCTTACCAACCGGAAATGAAAAAAGTAACAGCCGTTTTTCGGGAAGGATATGTACTCGACCAGGATTATACCTATTCGGTCAGTTTCAATGTGAAGCCGACACAGCTTGCATATGATACCTATGCAGACATGGGATATAATGCGGTCGGAAGCGCGAGAAGTGACGCACCGGGAAATGATACAAGCTCCGGAAAAGATGGATTCTATTCGAATGCGGAAGGAGAAAACGGGCCGACTCTGATTTATACATTTGGAAAGAGTGATGATGCAGCTGTTTCCTGTGCCTCGTATGTGGAAAAGCCGGTCATTCAGGTAAGTGCGCTTACCATTCCGGTTGAAAAGAAATGGGAAAATGTTTCCGAAGAAGATGTACTGCCTCAGGAAGTGACCGTGAATCTCTATCAGGATGACGGAACAGATGCGTATCGGACGGTAACATTAACCGGGCAGGAAGAATGGAAAGGATCCTTCTGTAATGTGGCAAAGGGCCATACATACACGGTCAAAGAAACCGATGTGACCGGATTTGAGAGCAGGGTCAAAGGAGATGAAAAGAATGGGTTCATTGTCACAAATACCAGACTTCCGGATCTTGTTATAAATAAAGAAGTAACCGGGAAAATGGGAGATAAGACGAAAGCGTTTACCATGGTTATACAGATCAAAGATAAAAACGGAAAAGAGGTAAATGGAACGTTCTCTTATATCGGAGGACAGAAAACGGATGTCAAGGATGCCAATACGGCAGTACAGGATGGCTTGCTCACTTTTACAAACGGAACAGCGGCAATCGAATTAAAACACGGTCAGCAGATCACCTTGAAGCAGCTTCCTCTGGGAGGAACATTTACGGTAGAAGAATCAGATGAGGGAGCAGCGGGATATAGTGTTTCTTATAATGGCGACTGGACAGAAGAGGCATCGGGCACTCTGGATAAAGACGCACTTGTAGAAGTGGTCAATCAAAAAGATGCGGTCCCGGTGACCGGTATCGTGGAAACTCAGGGTGGTTCGATTTTGGTCTCCGGAATAGCAGGACTTGCGTTTGTTGAAGGAATCTGTGCGTTGACCCTTCGCAGAAGGAGAAGAAGCTGATGGAGTCGGAGAGCAGGAAACCTTCGCTTTGGGAGGATGTACGGTATCTGTTTGTGAAAATAGGGCTGTTGGCCCTGGTAGTGGTGGTGATGGTTACCTGCTTTTTCGGAATCTTTCGTTCGGGTGATAACTCCATGAAGCCGGCAGTTAAGGACGGAGACCTTGTCATAACATGGCGGATTCAGAAAGACTATCAGGCGGGAGATGTCATTGTTCTGGAGAACGATGATAAAAAAGAAATACGCCGAGTAATCGCAGTTGAAGGAGATACAGTGGATTTTACGGAAGATGGAATGGCAATCAACGGATATCTGCAGGTGGAAAGTGACATTTACACAGAGACCCTTCCATATGCAGAAGGGTTCGCATTCCCGTTAACAGTGCAGGAAGGTGAGGTGTTTGTACTTGCCGATCACCGGGAAAATGCGACGGACAGCCGAATCTATGGACCGGTATCCATTGAGCGGACCTATGGAAAAGTCATGACGGTCATTCGGCAGAGAGGGATATAAACGCAGCCCCTTCATGGCTGTGGTTATATAAAAATTAAAGTAACTGTTCAGAGCCAACCTCGAAAACACTTCGTGTTTCCTCAGTGTGGTGTATCCGCCAAATAGATTTGTGCAAAAAAGTGTACACGAATGCAAGCATTCAACGCCCTTTTTTGACAAATCTGCTTGCCTCTGAACAGTTACAAATAAAAAAGAGGAGGAAAAAGACATGATCAAAATGAAACGATTAAGAGCATTGCTTCTTACAGGTGTGATGACAGTAACGATGGCCTGCGGAGGAACCGTAATGGCTGATGAAGGAAAATCACAGGATACGGTGCCGGAAGTGGAGGCAGAAATCACAAAAGTGTTGGAATTTGCAGAAGGTGTCAGTGTGCCGAATGCAAGATTTCAATTTGAAATTACAAAAGTGACCGAAGATGCACCGGATGCAACAATAGAGGATATTACATATTCATCAGATGATGAGACGGGTGATGTGGCAGGCGGAAAATACAGTATCGCAAAGGATAGTAATATTGTATTTGGAACATTTCCGCATGCAGGAGAGTATGTGTATACTGTGACAGAAAAAGCAGATACTTATAAAGAAGCAGAAAATGAAGATATGATCTACTCAGATGCTTCCTATGAATTACATGTATACGTAATCAATGATGATGACGGACTTACTGTTGACAAAATCACTGCAGAAAAGAACGGTAAGAAAATAGATTGTATTGAGTTCATCAATACATTTATCAAAAATAATCAGAAGCTTACGATCAGCAAGGAAACGGTCGGCGCATATGCGGATAAGACAAAAGACTTTACATTTAAAATAAAATTCATTAAATCTGCCACAGCTGGAGAAGAGACTTCGTACACCGGAAAAATCGGTAATGAAGAAGTGGTTTGTGTTGTTGATGAGGAAAAAGAGTTTGAGCTTCATGACGGTGAGAGCCTGGTGTTTGAAAATCTGCCGGCCGGAACCAGATATGTGGTAACAGAGGTTGGAGCGGAAGACGGCTATACACCGAGTGTGACCGTAGTAGAAAACGGAGTAAAAACGGTTGATGGCAAAACAGCCAAGGAAACGGATTCCCTGACATCCGTTGCTGGTAATCAGACATCCAATCTGGTAGGTGAGAATACCAATACTGCATCATTTACCAACACATATAAAGATGTTGCAATTACAGGAATTGTGGTAAATTCACTTCCGTTTGCAGTTATGATCGCAGCATTTGCAGCTGTGTTGGGAGTGCTGGCAGTTATGAAGAGTCGCAGGAGCTGCCGTTAAACAGGAGTGATCGTTTCAGAACATGGGGAAGTGTAACAGAAGTGGGACGAACGCGGTGAAAGAAAAAAGTCTTCTATATAATATCGGGAAACGAATTGTCCGGTGGATGGACGGCATGGTGAATCTGACCGTGTTCGTCCTCTTCCTCATGCTGGCAGCATATGGATGTTATGCTATCTGGGATTCGAATCAGATTTATTCAGAGGCCGATAAGAAACAATATGAAACATACAAACCGGAAGGGGACAATTCAGAGTCTTTTGCAGAACTGCAGAAACTGAACCCGGAGGTCATTGCGTGGCTCACGATTTATGGAACAAACATTGACTATCCGGTGGCGCAGACAGATGACAACCAGAAATATGTCAATGTGAATGCCAAAGGAGAATTCTCACTTGCCGGCAGCTTGTTTCTGGATTATCGAAACACATCGGATTTTTCGGATTTCTGCAATATCATTTACGGACATCATATGGAAAAAAAGGCGATGTTCGGAGAACTGGAGAATTTTACGGAGGAAACTTTTTTTAAAGAGCATCGATATGGAAGTCTGTATGTAAACGGAAGGGAGAAAGAGCTTGAGTTTGCTGCAATCTTAAAGGACGATGCATATAATAATGTGATATACAATCCTACGATTGGACAAGAAGAAAAAAAGCAGGAATTTCTTACATATATTAAGTTGCATGCTATGCATTCAAACGATATGGAGCTTTCGGAAAATGATCAGATCCTTTTACTTTCGACATGCACGCCGGAAGGGACAAACGGAAGATTCATCCTGGTGGCAAAGATTGACAACGAAATGAATGCTGGCAAAGGAGAGAAAGAAGATGGAAAAAAGAAATAGAAAGCGGAGAATAAAATTTTGGGTGACATTGTGCTGTGTTCTGGTATTTCAGAACATAACAGTAAGGGCTGCCGAGCAGTCCGCTGAGGTGACGGTTCCGGTGGAACAGGTATTTACGACGGAACAGATAGTTCCCGCAGATTTGAATCGCAGCTTTTCTTATCAAATGCAAGCAGTGGAGCCGTTAGACCCAATGCCGGAAGGAAGTGAAAACGGAAGGCTGGAGTTCAGGCTGAAAGACAATCAGCAGGTTCAGCTCGGACCGATCCGATATCAGCATGGCGGAGTATATGAATATGAAATCCGTCAGATTATTGCAACGAAAGAACAGAACTATTCATATGATGAACAGATCTATCATGTCAGTGTGTATGTGAAGAACACCACTGACGAGAAGATGGTCTGTCAGATCATTGTCGAGAATGAGAAAGGAGAAAAAACAGACGGGGTTAATTTCAGAAACAGTTATCAGGGAAAAACACCCGGAAAACCTTCAAATGTAAAAACAGGAGATGAAAAACAGCCGTTTTGGTGGATGCTTATTGCAGGAATGTCATGGATAAGCGCGTTTGCTGCTGTGGGCTTTGCCAGAAAGAGAAGAATGAATGTACCGGCAGGAATTCGGAGGGAAAAAAGTGAATTATAAATTGTTAAGGAACTTCCGGAAACGGAACGGATTTACACAACTTGTGGGACGGAAGTAGAGAAAAGGTGTAAAGCTTTTGATTATTCAATAAAGGCTTTACACCTTAGATGTTGTCCGTCATTCATAAATGGTTAAGAAAGTCAAAAATTAGTTGTAATGACGAAAAAACAGCCTGCAGTACATAATCGGGGGAAATACTGCAAACTGTTTTTTCTTAATAATTTCATTAAAGGAGAAATGAAAATAAAAAGTATCAAAATACTGAAAACGTCATATTAAATTATCTGCGTCCCTTTTATGGGTGGGGCAATTGTGACTGACTTAGGATGCCGCCCCGCTCAAGGAACTTTCTAAACTAGTAAGTTATCTTCAAGTTGCTATTATAATACCATGAGGTATTAGAGAAGTAAATTCGCAAAAAAGACAAATGCACTAAAAAAGAGAGAATGAAATTGTGCAAAATCACGTCGAAAAGGCAAAATCCACAAAAGAAAAAGAAGGCGAGAAAAAAATGAAGGAAAAAATGCTGAAGAAGGTATTGGTGAACAATTCTATCTTTATAAAACGTCTCTTTGATTTTTGATATACATGTGGTATCATTAAAGATATTTAAAGCTACATTATAAGCGGATGAAGCAAGAGGAGATTTTTATGAGTGCATTTGTTGAACTGAAGGAAGTGCGGAAGATTTATAAGATGGGGGAAATTGAAATTGCTGCTGCGGACGGGATTGATTTTACGATCAATAAAGGAGAATTTGCAGTTGTTGTAGGACCAAGCGGGGCCGGTAAGACGACGGTTCTTAATATCCTTGGCGGAATGGATACGGCGACAAGCGGTGAAGTGTGGATTGACGGCGCGGATGTGGCATCTTATAATGCGCGTCAGCTCACAGCGTACCGACGGGCTGATATCGGTTTTGTTTTTCAGTTTTATAATCTGATTCCAAACCTGACTGCACTTGAGAATGTAGAGCTGGCTTTACAGATCTGTAAGAATCCTCTTGATGCGGCAACGGTGCTTCAGGATGTGGGATTGGGAGACCGCTTAAACAATTTCCCGGCTCAGTTATCCGGAGGAGAACAACAGAGAGTTTCGATCGCGAGAGCACTTGCGAAGAGTCCGAAACTTCTGCTTTGTGATGAGCCGACAGGGGCTTTGGATTATAATACAGGAAAAGCAATTCTGAAGCTTCTGCAGGACACCTGCCGCGAACGGGGAATGACGGTGATCCTGATCACGCACAATTCGGCGATCACACCGATGGCAGATCGGGTTATTAAAATGAAAAACGGAAAGGTAGATTCGATGACCGAGAATCCAAACCCGGTATCGGTAGAAACGATAGAATGGTAGAGTAGAATGAAAAAGAATATATTACGCAAAGATTTTTTCATGGAAATCAGGAAATCGAGGGGGCGTTTTATTTCAATATTTTTCATTGTTGCACTTGGAGTTGCATTTTATTCCGGTATACGTTCATCGCAGCCCAGTATGCTGATTTCCGGAGATGCCTATTTTGATAGAGAAGAACTGATGGACATCAAGGTTATAGGTACGATGGGATTGACGGACGAGGATATTCAGGCGATTTCAGAAGTAAAAGGAATTGCGGAGGCGGAAGGAAGCTACAGTAAGGATGTCCTGTGCCCGACAGGAGAGAATGAGAAGGTCGTACATGTTATGGCGGTACAGGAGAATTTCAACACTGTTCAGGTTGTGGAAGGAAGAATGCCTGAAAAGGAAGGGGAATGTCTTCTGGATGAGGATTTTGTCGCGTATGGAGATTATCAGGTAGGCGATCGAATTACATTTCGCTCCGGAGATGATTCGGAACTTTCGGAATCCCTGACGTGTGATACATTTACGATTGTAGGGATTGGGAACAGTCCGCTTTACATATCATTCGGCAGGGGAAACAGTCTAATCGGAAACGGTGAGGTCAGCGGGTTTGTAGTAGTTGACAAGTCGTCGTTCAATCTGGATGTATATACAGAAGCTTATGTGCGGGTGAGCGATGCGGAGGATGCAGTGGCGTTTACGAAGGAATATGAAGATCTCACGGATGCCGCAAAAGCTGCAATCGAAGAAATTGAAGAAGAGCGCTGTAAGGCACGGCGTGAGGAAGTCCTGGAAGAAGCAAATTCAGAGATTGCAGATGCCGAGAAAGAGTTGGATGACAAATCGGAAGAACTGGATGCGGCAAAGCAGGAACTGGAGGATGCTCGCAGTACAGCCGCGAAGAAGCTGGCTGATGCAAAAAAGGAGCTGGAGGACGGCGAGGCACTTCTTACGCAGTCACGAAAGCAGATCGAAGACGGTAAGAAACAAATCGAAGATGCGAAATCCGAACTGAATCGTCAGCAGAGTACCTTAGATGAGGCAAAGAAGGAATATGAGAGCGGATATGCAGAATTTTCCGAAAAGGAGAAGGAATTAGACGAAGCGGAAGCGGAGTATCAGAAAAACTATGATCAGTATATGCCGCTGATCACTTCCGGGAAGGAAGAGATCGCCAATGGAAAAGAGCAGATTGAAGCCGGACGTGAGCAGATCGAAGAAGGAATCCTGCAGATTGATACCGGTATCGAACAGCTTCAGCAGGCAGCAGATGGTCTGGAGCAGATCGACTCGGCACTTGAAACATTGGATAAGCTGGTACAGATTGGGCAAAGCCTTTATGAAAAGATTTCTGCGGTTCCTGAGGAGGAACGTTCAGAACTGCAGAACAAACTCGTAGAGATTTACGAGGGAATGCTGGAGAAGAAAGAGGCACTGGAAGAACAGAAGAATGAAATTCTTGTTCAGCTGCAGGTGGCCGGAGTAGAAAATGAGGAGCAGATTCCTGCAAAAATAGAGGAGCTGCAGCAGCAGAGAGAGGAACTGATCCAGAAACGAAGTGAGCTGGATGCGACCGAGAAGGAACTCCTGGAAAAAGAAGAAGAACTTCTGAAGCAGGAGCAGCAGCTTATTGAAGCTGGGCAGGCTCTGGAATCGGGGAAAAAGCAGCTCGAGGATGGAAGAAAAGAACTGTTAGATGCAAAGCAGCAGATCGAAGACGGGCAGAGACAGCTGGATGCCGCATGGACACTGATCCGTGAAAAAGAGGAAAGCCTTAATCAGGGAAAAAAAGAAATTGTTTCGGCTGAGAAAGAACTGTCCGAAGGAAAATCCGAGTACGCCAAAGCGGCAGCGGATGCCGTGCAGCAGATTGAAGACGGTGAAAATCAGATCCGTGAAGGCGAAGAAAAATTGATTGAGGCGAAGCAGCAGATTGCGGATGCAAAAGCTGAGATTGCGAAGGTGGAAGAGCCGAAATGGTACATTCAGAACCGGAGTGAAGCAATGGCTGAATATGACGGCTATGGAGAAAATGCGGATCGTATGCGCTCGATCGGAGAGGTTTTCCCATTCTTGTTCTTCCTGGTCGCTGCGTTGATTAGCTTGACAACGATGACCAGGATGGTGGAGGAACAGCGTATCCAGATCGGCACGATGAAAGCACTCGGATACGGGAAATTGGCCATAGCTAAAAAGTATATTTTCTATGCACTTTCCGCGACACTTGGCGGAAGTATCGTGGGCGTCCTGATCGGTGAGAAGGTGTTCCCACTGGTTATCATTTATGCATATAAGATCCTGTATAAACATTTGCCGGATATTCTGCTCCCCTATCATTTGAGCTACGCGGTTCAGGCGACAGGAATTGCTGTGATCTGTACGCTTGCGGCGACGATCGGTTCCTGCTATAAGGAACTCGCATCTCATCCGGCTGCGCTCATGAGACCGCCGGCACCGAAACAGGGCAAACGGATCCTTCTGGAAAGAATCGGATGGTTCTGGAGAAGACTTAGTTTTACATGGAAATCATCGATCAGAAATCTGATCCGCTATAAGAAACGGTTCTTTATGACCATTTTCGGTATCGGAGGATGTATGGCACTTCTTCTGGTCGGCTTTGGCCTTAAGGATTGCATTTACGAGATCGTAGACCTTCAATATGAAAAGATACAGTTTTATGATGCGACTGCATATATGAATGATACGATCGATAAAGAAGAAAAAAATCAGATCCTTGACGAATTGGAAGCAGATTCGGCGCTGGATGATTTTACACAGGTGAGGATGCAGAAACTGAAAGTGAAATCGGAAAGCGATGAATCAAGCGTGTATCTTGTGGTACCGGAAAGTGAAGAAGAACTGAAAAGCTTTCTCAGCTTCCACAGCAGAACCAGTGATGAAACATATACACTTGCCGAAGATAAAGTGATTCTTACCGAAAAGATGTCTCAGATCCTTGCGGTGAATGTGGGAGATACCATCACGATCAAAGATGACGACAAAGGAGAACGTGAAGTTGTGATCGGCGCTATATGTGAGAACTATATGGGACATTATCTCTATTTGAGCAATGATACCTATGAAGAGCTTTATGGGGCACCGCCGAAATATAATAGCATCCTTCTTCGTATGAAGGACGGACAGGAAGACTCGATCGAGGAAACGGGCAGGACGCTGCTGGAATTTGATGATGTGTTAAATGTGAGTTACAGCAAGAGCATCGAAAGCAGGCTGGATGATATGCTTCGAAGTCTGAATCTGGTCATCATCGTGTTGATCGTTTCTGCGGGAATGCTTGCGTTTGTGGTGCTGTATAATCTGAATAATATCAATATCACAGAGCGAAGGCGTGAACTGGCTACACTGAAAGTTTTGGGATTTTATGATATCGAAGTCGCATCTTATGTATACAGAGAGAATGTGATGCTGACCTTCTTGGGAGCATTGGTGGGAATGGGACTTGGAAATCTCATGCACAGATTTGTGATCGTAACCGTTGAAGTCAATGAAGCGATGTTCGGAAGAGAAATTCACCCAATCAGCTATCTGTACAGCTTCCTGTTTACCGTGGCATTCTCTATGTTCGTGAACTGGATCATGTTCTACAAACTGAAAAAGATTGATATGGTGGAATCTTTGAAGAGCGTAGAATAGAAAGTTTAGAAAAAGTTTATATTTTTCACAAAATTATTAGCACTCATTCAAAATGAGTGCTAATTTTCTATTGACATTTGGATTTTAGGGTATTAAGATATCTGATAGATGTGAAAAAGAAAAAAATATTTAACATAAGGAGTGGTACAAATGGCAGCAAAAAAAGGCAGTCTTTCAATTAGCAGCGAAAATATTTTCCCGATCATTAAGAAATGGGTGTATTCCGATCATGATATTTTCGCACGTGAACTTGTTTCCAACGGATGTGATGCGATTACTAAACTGAAAAAACTGGATATGATGGGCGAATATGAAATGCCGGAAGATTATAAAGCAAAGATCCAGGTTATCGTAAATCCGGAAGAGAAAACATTGAAATTCATCGATAACGGACTTGGTATGACCGCGGATGAGGTGGAAGAGTATATCACACAGATCGCTTTCTCCGGCGCAACGCAGTTCCTTGAAAAGTATAAGGACAAGACGACAGAGGATGACATGATCGGTCACTTTGGCCTTGGATTCTATTCCGCATTCATGGTTGCGGACGAAGTACAAATCGATACACTTTCTTATAAAGAAGGCGCAGTACCGGTACACTGGGTAAGTGATGGCGGAACAGAGTATGAGATGGAAGACGGCAATAAAGAGGGAGTTGGAACGGAGATTACCTTATTGCTTAATGAAGACAGCCTTCAGTTTGCCAATGAATACCGTATGCGTGAAGTGCTGGAGAAATATTGCTCCTTCATGCCGGTAGAGATCTATCTTTCAAAAGAAAATGCAGAGACAGAATATGAGACGATTCCGGAAGAAGAACTTCTGGATACCGATGAGGTCGTTGAACATATCCATGAAGATGCAAAGATGGAAGAAAAAGAAAATGAGAACGGCGAAAAAGAAATGGTAGAAGTTTCACCGGCAAAGGATAAAGTTAAGATTGTGAAGCGTCCGGTTCCGATAAATGATACACAGCCGCTCTGGACCAAACATCCGAATGAATGCACGAAAGATGATTATATCGAATTCTACCGCAAAGTATTTATGGATTACAAGGAGCCTCTGTTCTGGATCCATCTGAACATGGACTATCCGTTTAATCTGAAAGGTATTCTGTACTTCCCGAAGATCAATACAGAATATGATTCCATCGAAGGAACCATCAAACTGTATAACAACCAGGTATTTATCGCAGACAATATCAAGGAAGTGATTCCGGAATTCCTGATGGTATTAAAGGGCGTGATCGATTGCCCGGATCTTCCGCTGAACGTATCAAGAAGTGCACTGCAGAATGATGGATTTGTACAGAAGATCGCAGAATACATTTCCAAGAAAGTGGCAGACAAATTGTCCGGAATGTGCAAGACTGATAAGGAAACTTATGAAAAATACTGGGATGATATCAGTCCGTTCATCAAATTCGGCTGCCTGAAGGATGAGAAATTCTGTGATAAGATGAAAGATTACATCCTCTTCAAGAATCTGGATCACAACTATCTGACACTCAAAGAATGTATTGAGAAGAACGGCGGCACGATTGTAGAGCCGAATGAGAATAAAGAAGATGAGAACGAGGATGCAAACACCGTTACAGAGGATATGAAGACAACCATCTACTATGTAACGGATGAACAGCAGCAGAGCCAGTATATCAACATGTTCAAGAAAGAAGGACTGGATGCAGTGATTCTGTCCCACAACATTGATTCTCCGTTCATCACACAGCTGGAGCAGAGAAATGAGCATGTGCGGTTCCAGAGAATCGATGCAGAACTGACCGATCATTTCAAAGAAGAAGTGGCAGAAGACGAAAAGGATGCATTTAAGGAAAAAACGGACAGCCTGATGGAAATCTTCCGGAAAGCGCTTGGAAAAGATAAACTGAATGTGAAAGTGGAAAAGATGAAAGATGAAAATGTCGCTTCCATGATCACCCTTTCTGAGCAGTCACGCCGTATGCAGGAAATGATGAAGATGTATGGCATGGCAGGAATGGATCCGTCCATGTTCGGAGATGATTCTACATTGATCCTGAATGCAAATCATCCGCTGGTTCAGTATGTGGTGGATCATAAAGACGGTGAAAATACAGAACTGTTCTGCAAACAGCTTTACGATCTGGCGATGATTGCGCATAAACCACTGAATCCGGAGGAAATGACGGAATTTGTAAAACGAAGCAATGAGATAATGTTAATGCTTACAAAATAGAATACTGCAGATCATAAAAACGGGGGTCTCCTGATGTGCGATGTCATTTAGGGACCCCTTTCTTATGTGTTAAGACAAGATTTCAAAGGGGATATCCTGTTTTGTAAAGATACGCTGGACCATTTTGTCCCAGGCCTGCTCCAACGATTTGTCCATCGTGAACAGCTTCATGGAGGTGCCTGTCGTACAGGTAAGGGATGTGCCGTTGTATTTGAAATTGAGATAAAGTCCCTGTACATCAGCCGGGGAAAAAGGAAGCTCTTCCCGCTCAAGAAGATGGGCGATATTCGGTGAAGAAAGCGATAATACAAGCTTGAAGCCAAGCGGAGTTCGCTTCCCTTTGATCAAGGAAAAACAAAATTCCCTTACTTCTTTCCAGAGCGCAAAATTCCGTTCGATCTGAACAGGTTCGTCGGTTATGTCCTGATGGAAAAAATCTTTTTTCAGATGTCCGTCAAACTGAAATGTACAGAATGTGACGATCTCACCCTCAATGAAGAGAAACGAATCGAAACCGGAATGCAGAAGCAGTCCATTCATGCATTTTTTAGTGTCAAGTGAAAAGATCAGCATGAAATACCTCCTGAAATGTGTAATGATATCATTATGTATAGCTAAGTATAGCATACCGGAATGGGAAATGCATCAATTGACTTTTCTTAATAAAGACAGTACAATGAGAATGCTAAGGTTTCGGGAGCACGAAAGGTGCACCGATCCGTAAGTATTTGTATGACCTCCTGGGTCAGAAAATGGGGTTAAAAGTGACAAATAAGATTGAACAGCAATTTAAGAACAGGGAAAATGCAGGTGCTGTGCGCCTGAATAAATACTTGAGTGAATCCGGCGTATGTTCCAGAAGAGAAGCGGACAAGCTGATAGAACAGGGGCGTGTGACCGTAGACGGGAAAAGAGCGGTTCCGGGTACGAAGGTGATGCAGGGACAGGAAGTGAGAATCGGGAAGAAGGTCATCTCCCGTCAGGAAGAAATGGTCGTTCTGGCCGTCAATAAGCCGCGAGGCATCGTATGCACGGAGGAGCGAAGAGAGAGAGACAGTATCGTTCGTTTTTTGAACTATCCCATCCGAATCACCTACGTCGGAAGATTGGATAAGGATTCGGAGGGTCTGCTCCTGATGACCAATAACGGCGATATCATCAATAAGATGATGCGTGCGGGAAATCATCATGAAAAGGAATATAAGGTTACGGTGAATAAGCCGGTGACGGAGGAGTTTTTGAGAAAGATGGCCTCTGGAGTCCCGATCCTGGATACGGTGACAAGACCTTGCGTGGTGGACAAGATTGGAAAGTATAAATTCCGGATTATCCTGACCCAGGGCCTGAACCGGCAGATCCGGAGGATGTGCGAAGCGCTGGGATACGAAGTGAAAGAACTGATCCGAACCCGTGTCATGAATATTGAGCTGGGAGACTTAAAACCCGGTCAGTATCGTAAGGTGACGGATCAGGAGCTGAATGAACTCTATGAACAGATCAGAAACTCATCCAATGTGACGGTGCACCAGGAGGATAGAATAGATGGATAAAAAGAAAAGAATGCAGGAATTGGTAGAACTGCTGAATCGGGCAGGGAAAGCGTATTATCAGGAATCCCGCGAAATCATGAGCAATTTTGAATATGATGCACTGTATGATGAGCTGAAAGGCCTGGAAGAAGAACTGGGCATCGTGCTTGCTTCCAGTCCGACGATCCATGTGGGATATGAGGTGCTCAGTGAGCTCCCGAAAGAACGCCACGAGTCACCGATGCTTTCACTGGACAAGACAAAAGAGGTCTCCAGACTGAAGGAATTTGTGGGAAACCAGAAAGCGGTGATCTCCTGGAAGATGGACGGGTTGACGATTGTTCTGACCTATCGCGGCGGAACACTTTATAAAGCAGTTACCCGGGGAAATGGAGAGATCGGAGAGGTTATTACCAACAATGCCCGTGTCTTTAAAAATATCCCGCTTCATATTTCCTATAAGGGGGAATTGATCCTGAGAGGGGAGGCTGTAATCGGCTACCGGGATTTTGAAAGGATCAATGAGACAATTGAAGATGTGGATGCGAAATATAAGAATCCGAGGAATCTCTGCAGTGGTTCAGTGAGACAGCTTAATAATGAGATTACAGCTAAGAGAAATGTGAAGTTTTACGCATTTACGCTGGTGAAAGCCGAGGGAGTGGATTTCCATAATTCCAGAGCATACCAGCTTGACTGGCTGGCGGATCAGGGATTTGAAGTGGTAGAACACTATCCGGTGACTGCGGACGAACTGGAAGAAAGAGTGGCTTATTTTGCAGAGAAAATCAAAGAAAATGATTTTCCATCGGATGGTCTGGTTCTGGTATATGATGACATTGCATATGGACAGTCTCTGGGAAGAACAGCGAAGTTCCCGAGGGATTCCTTTGCATTCAAATGGGCGGATGAGATCAAAGAGACCCATCTGCTTGAAATCGAGTGGAGCCCGTCGAGAACAGGGCTGATCAACCCGGTTGCGATCTTTGAACCGGTGGAACTGGAAGGAACCACGGTAAGCCGGGCCAGTGTCCATAATTTGAGCATTATGGAGGAACTGGAGCTGGGAATCGGAGATACGATCGAAGTGTACAAGGCCAATATGATCATTCCGCAGATTGCACGGAACCTGACGAGGAGCGGCAGGATCGAAATCCCACGGACTTGTCCGGTCTGTGGAGGAGAGACGAGGGTACGGCAGATGAATGATGCCAAGTCACTTTATTGCACGAATCCGGAATGTCAGGCAAAACGGATCAAAGCGTTTGCACTTCTTACAAGCAGGGACGCACTGAATGTAGAAGGACTTTCCGAGGCGACACTGGAGAAATTCATCGCCAGAGGGTTCATTCATAAATATACGGATATTTTCCATCTGGACCGGTATCAGGAAGAGATTCAGTCGATGGAGGGATTTGGAGAAAAATCCTACGCGAATCTGATACAGAGTATCGAAAAAGCAAGGGAAACAACGCTTCCTAAGGTGATCTACTCATTGGGGATCGCGGGAGTAGGACTTGCGAATGCGAAACTGATCTGCCGGGAATCGGACTACGATGTCACAAAACTGATGAATGCGACAGAAGAGGAACTTTCTGAGATTGCGGGTGTGGGGCCTGTGATCGCGAAGGCGTTTACGGAGTATTTTTCATCGGAAGAGAAGAAACAGGCGTTTCTGGAACTTATGCAGGAGTTGAAGATCCAGGAAGAACCAAGAAATGAAGAACAGCAGTTTGCCGGAATGAATTTTGTAATCACCGGAAGTGTGAATCACTTTGCAAATAGAAATGAAGTGAAGGAACTGATTGAACAGAGGGGCGGGAAGGTTACCGGTTCGGTAACAGGAAAGACAAATTATCTGATCAACAATGATGTGAATTCGACATCTTCCAAGAATAAAAAAGCGAGGGAGCTGAAAGTTCCGATCATTTCGGAAGAAGAATTCATGAAGCTTGCAGGACTGTAAGACGACGTCAGAAGCAAAGGAGGACAAGAAAATGTCAGAACATGATGATTTGAATAAGAACAGCCTGGAACAGGCTTCTGGTTCGAATGATAATAAAAAGAAGAACGACGGATACGAAAGGTATTGTTTTATCTGCCGCCGTCCTGAGAGTGTTGCCGGGAAAATGATCGATCTGCCGACGAATATCTGTGTCTGTGCAGACTGTATGCAGAAGAGCTTTGATGCGATGAACAACAGTGGCTTCGATTATACGCAGTTTATGAATATGCCGGGAGGACCGATGATGGGATTCGGCGATTTGGAAAATCAGATGCCGAAGCAGCAGAAAGTGAAAAAGAAAAAGCCGGAGGAGAAGCGGGAACCGATCCTGAACATCCGGGATATTCCGGCTCCCCATAAGATCAAAGCAAAACTGGATGAATATGTGGTCGGACAAGAGCATGCAAAGAAAGCAATCTCGGTTGCAGTTTACAATCACTACAAACGGGTTGCGACGGATACCATGGACGAGATTGAGATTGAAAAATCCAACATGCTGATGATCGGACCGACCGGTTCCGGGAAAACCTATCTGGTCAAAACACTGGCAAAGCTGCTGGATGTGCCGCTTGCGATCACCGATGCGACTTCGCTGACTGAAGCGGGATATATCGGAGATGATATTGAGAGCGTGGTATCCAAGCTTCTCGCGGCAGCGGACAATGATGTGGATAAGGCGGAACAGGGAATTATTTTCATTGATGAGATTGATAAAATCGCGAAAAAGAAGAATACCAGCCAGAGGGATGTCAGCGGAGAATCTGTACAGCAGGGAATGCTGAAACTCCTGGAAGGCAGTGAGGTCGAAGTCCCGGTCGGGGCAAACAGTAAAAATGCCATGGTACCGCTGACTACGGTGAATACAAAGAATATTTTATTCATCTGCGGAGGGGCATTCCCGGATCTTGAGAAGATTATTAAAGAACGCTTGACGAAGAATTCTTCAATCGGATTCGGGGCGGACTTGAAAGACAAATATGACCAGGATAAGACTATTCTGGAAAAGGTGACGACGGATGATCTGCGGAATTTCGGCATGATCCCGGAATTTCTGGGACGTCTTCCGATTGTGTTCACGCTTCAGGGACTTAATGAAGAAATGCTGGTGAAAATTCTGAAAGAACCGAAAAATGCCATTCTGAAACAATATCAGAAGCTGCTCGCGCTGGATGAGGTGAAGCTGGATTTTGATGAAGATTCGCTTCATGCCATTGCAAGAAAAGCGATGAAGAAAGATACCGGAGCCAGAGCGCTTCGGGCCATCATTGAAGAATTTATGCTGGATATCATGTATGAGATCCCTAAGGATGACAGTATCGGACAGGTGACCATCACACAGGCATACATAGAAGGAACGGGCGGACCGATCATAAGACTGCGCGGCCAGGAAGTACCTCTTCTGGAATCACAGGCGTAGAGTAACGCAATAATCGGCAGAATATTCTGCGGCATATCTGAGAATCATACCTCATATATTTTGAAAAAAGTATATGAGGTATTGTTATATGCCGGATCGGGAAATCTGCAGAAGGCGGGTGATGTCGGAGGATTACAGAGACTTCATTCTCAGCGGGAGTAAGGGATTCCGGGAAGAATTCTCTGAGAGGGATATCTGCCGTATTCCGCTTGAATATACGTTCCAGATTGCATTTCTGGAAAATGAAGGAGAAAACGGAAGATCCCTTTACCGTTTCCCTTATTATTCTATCCCCAAGTGCTATACGCTTCTGGATATGGAAGTGCTGGAACAGGTGGGCGTGTCACGGGTGCAGAGCCTTCCGGGGCTGGAACTGTATGGTGAAGGGGTTCTGATCGGATTTATTGATACCGGGATCCGGTATGAAGATATGGTGTTCCGAAATCTGGACGGATCAACGAGGATCCTTGCAATCTGGGATCAGACGATACAAAGCGGAAGGATGCCGGAATATCTCCCATACGGCAGTGAATATACGAGGGATATGATCGATGAAGCACTTCGGTCAGAACATCCGCTGGAAATCGTTCCGACAATGGATACAAATGGACACGGCACCTTTGTGGCCAGTGTGGCGTGCGGCAGTGCCGATGCAGAAAATGTATTTATGGGGATGGCTCCGGAAGCGGATATTGCAGTGGTGAAATTAAAAGAGGCCAAGCAGTATTTGCGGGATTTTTACTTTATTCATTCCGATGCGCCGTGCTATCAGGAGAACGATATTATGGCGGCGGTCTATTATCTCAGAATGCTTGCCGCAGGCAGGCGGCAGCCACTGATCCTTTGCATTCCGCTCGGAACCAATCTGGGAGGACACAGTGGTGCCACACCACTTGCATCTTATCTGGAAGTGCTTTCAAGCGCTTCTTTGACGGCTATCGTGACGGGAGGTGGAAATGAGGCGGATAAACGGCATCATTTTCTGGGGACTCTGAGCGATGAACGGGCAGAAGATGTAGAAGTCAGTGTGGGAGAGGGAGTACGCGGATTCGTCATGGAGATATGGACGGAGATTCCCAATATTCTGGCGGTCACGATTCTTTCTCCAACCGGGGATCAGAGTGGGCGGATACCGGTCAGAAGCGGGATTGGAAGTTACAATTTTGTGTTTGAGAAGACGAGACTGAATGTAAGCTACCGTATTTTGGCGGAAAATACGAATTCTGAATTGATTTTCCTGCAATTTGAACAGCCTCTGACCGGAATTTGGAGGATTCGAATCGAGGCAGTTCAGGCAGGTGACGGACGTTTTCACATCTGGCTTCCGGTGGAGGAATTTTTGGAAGGCGAAGTGTTCTTTCTTCGCTCCAATCCGGATTATACGATCACATCACCGGGAGATGCGGTTTCTGTGGCGACTGTGGCATACTATAATGGAAATGAGAATGGTGTTGCGGTCAGTTCGGGAAGAGGATATACTAGACTTGAACGGGTAAAACCTGATTTTGCGGCACCGGGAATCCGTGTGCCGGGAGTGAATCTGAGAGGACAGATCTCACTGCGGTCCGGTTCCAGCGTGGCGGTCGGTATCACCGCCGGTGTGGAGGCACTTCTGATGGAATGGCTTGTGAGAATCGGAGAAATACCGGATTCCATGCAGATCAGGAACCTTTTGATCCTTGGAGCAGACCGCGAGGAAGGAAGAACGTATCCGAACAGAGAATGGGGATACGGAACATTGAATCTGTATCATACCTTTGAACAGATACGGAGATTTTAGATGAATTGAAAATCGGGAAAGGAGAACAAAAGATGGATGATTTTTTTAGTACTTTAGGAAAGCGTATTTCCGACACGGTTGATGAATTTGGAAAGAAAGCGGAGGATACTCTGGAGATCCAGAAGCTGAAAGGAGATATCTATTCGCTGAAACGTGAGAACAGCCGGGATTTTGCGGATATCGGGAAAAAGGTGTATGAGCATTTTAAAAATGCAGAAGAAGTTGGAGAAGAATATCTTTCTTTTTGTGAAGAAATCGAAAAACGGGAAGAAAAGATTCAGGAATTGAATCGAACTATTTCACGTATCAAAGGAGAGTAGAGCATGGCAGTCTTGTGTTTTCTTATTATCGTGACTGTTGCAGGGGTGGACCTGGGGGTGAAACAGTATATAGAAAAACATGTAAAGTCAAATGAAGAACGGAATATTCTGCAGAAAAGAGGGATACTCCGGAAGGTTCATAACAAAGGAATGATCATGAATCGTCTGGAGCGTTATCCGCTGTTCGTTCAGCTCGCATCTGTTTTTGCTCTGGGAATCATGATGCTCTGGCAGGCATTTCTGCTCAAGAAACCGGGATGCCGGATGGAAAAAGCGGGTGTTGCGCTTATGCTCGGAGGGGCAGTAAGCAACACATACGACCGCGTGAAAAGACGGTATGTGGTCGATTATCTGGCAATCAGGACACCACATAAAAAACTGACGGATATCACGTTCAATCTTGCAGATCTCGCAATTGTCGGCGGCGCGCTCGTAATGCTTATAGGATTTTTGACCTCTGAAAAGCAATCATCATTCTGAAAAAATTCATTTTTGAACATATTTCAGAATAATTTCATAATATATTTGATTGACGCGAGAAATATTTATTGCTACAATGTTTTGTATAATAGTATACAATCAGGAGGTACGAAAGAATGCTGAAAGGATTTAAGAATGCCGCAGAATTAGATTTCTCACTTGAAGAAAATAAAAAGAAAATGGAAGAGGCATTTCAGCAGATTGATGCTGAAAAGGGCAGTGTATATCCGCTGATCATCGGTGGAGAAAGAATTGAGACAGAGAAGAAGATTACTTCTTTATCTCCTGCAACGAAAGAAGTGCTTGGATACGCATGTTCCTGCAGCCAGGAGCTTGCAGAAAAAGCGATTCTCGCAGCGAACGAAGCGTTTAAGACATGGAGTGTGACTCCGGTAGAAGAGAGAATCCGCTGCCTGAGAAGACTTGCTGTATTATTGGATGAGAACCGTTTCATCATTGACGCATGGAATGTGGAAGAAAGTGGAAAGAACTGGGGCGAAGCTGACGGAGAGCTCTGTGAACAGCTTGATTTCATTAATTCTTATGTAATGCATATGGCAGAACTGGATAAAGGTCTGGAACTTGTACCGACCGATGAATATACAAAATGTATCTACATCCCGATCGGTGTCGGTGTGGCTGTTCCGCCGTGGAACTTCCCGTTATCACTTCTCGGGGGTATGGTTGCGGCGGCAGTTGTGACAGGTAATACGATCGTATGTAAGCCGTCTTCCGACACACCGATCGTTGCTTACAAGTTTATCGAGCTTTGCGAAAAAGCAGGAATTCCGGCAGGCGTTGTGAACTATATCCCCGGATCAGGATCTGAGATCGGAGATTACATTGTAGAACATCCGCTGACCAGATTTATCAATTTCACCGGATCTAAAGCAGTAGGATGCCGTATCAACGAACATGCGGCAAAGATTTCCGAAGGACAGAAATGGATCAAACGTGTCGTTGCCGAGATGGGCGGAAAGAACGCAATCATCGTTGATTCAACAGCAAATATCAAGAAAGCCGCAAAGGGAATCGCAAACGCAGCATTCTCTTTCCAGGGACAGAAATGTTCTGCATGCTCAAGAGCAATCGTCATGAGCGATGTATACGATGAACTCGTTGATGCAGTAGTAGAAGAAGCAAAAGCACTCAAAGAAGCTCAGGCTTCCGGAAGAAGCAATGCTCCGATGGGACCGGTTATCAACCAGGCTTCCTTCGACAGAATCAAAGGCTACATTGAAGTGGCACGCGGAGAAGGAAACATCGTATTCGGTGGTACATACAGTGACGCAGAAGGATACTACATCGATCCGACTGTTGTACGTGACATTAAGAGAGATGCAAGAATTGCAAACGAAGAAATCTTCGGACCTGTACTTGCAGTGATCAAAGTGGATTCTTTCGACGAAGCACTCGACATCGCAAACCAGACTGAATATGGTCTGACAGGTTCCGTATACAGCGAAACCCGCGAAAATATCATGAAAGCAAAAGTACAGTTCCAGGTAGGAAACCTGTACTTCAACAGAAAATCTACGGCAGCAGTCGTACTTCAGCATCCATTCGGAGGATTTAACATGTCCGGAACCGATGCTAAGACAGGAACAAGCGATTATTTGACAAACTTCCTGAATCTGAAGTCTATTACAGAGGATTTAATGTCGTAGGGGAGTGAGCGCCGTCGAAACGAAGTGGGAAAGTCCGCACCGTCGAAATGAGGTTCGGGGGGATGCTCCGAGGCTTCGGGGCCTTCGACTTCATGCACAAAAATCTAAGAGTCTGAGACAGTCGACCAATGGGTCTCCTGCCTCAGACTCTATTTTTTTGGCATGAATTCTGACGGACCCCTCCGCTTAACCTCCGCATCCCACCCCCGAACCTCGTTTCGACGGCGCTCACTCAAGACGGAAGTAGGTTGAGCGTTTGTACGTTACTCCCTCATAACGCTACTCTTATCTTAGGTGGGGGGAGGGTTCAAGATTATTTTTCGGTGTACTAGGTTGAATGATTCATTCAGACTATAGGAACTCATTCCCGTCCAGAACATGCGCTAAGCGCCCTTGCGGCGCGCAGCCGCATAAAATTGCGAATGTGTGAAACATTTGAGGGAGCGGCAAGGAGAGGGGCAATCGCGGAGGTTAAGTGGAAGCGACCGGAGAATACATGAGCCAAGATGTTAGAAAAACCGGCAGGAGGGGCGTTCCCCGACTGCCGGTTTTCCTTACAGATTGGCACATGGAGTCGCAGGCGCCGGAACGTCGCAGCGATTGCCCCCTCTCTTTGCCGCGGACCCCAGATCTTCCACCCCATTCAAATTTTACCTACTCTTCCTTAAATCCTTCCCCCACCACTTCATTTGATTCCATGATCACCAGAAATGCTTTTTTATCAATTTCTTTTACGAGCTTACGAATCCCGTACATTTGTTTATTATTGCATGCGCACATGACCACATCTTTTTGATGTTTGGAATAGCTTCCGATTCCCTTGAGGATCGTGGAGCCGCGGCCAAGGATTTCATCGATTTTCGCGCACACTTCCGGGCCGTGTTCGGTTACGATCAGAGTAACTTTTCCACGGTCGATACCATACATGGTCTTATCTACAACGATAGACATCAGGTAACTCACGATTACACCGTAGATCAGGCTGTCCATGTCTCTGGATACGAGAACGGTTCCCAGAAGTACGATGAATGCGTCCATGGCGAATGTAATGTTGCCGATCGTCAGGTGAGGATTCAGTACCCGGATGGACATCGTAATGAAGTCAGAGCCACCGGTGGAAGAGTCCCGCATGTAGATCATGGCGTAGCCCAGTCCGGAAAGGACACCACAGCAGATGGCTGCCAGAAGCCGGTCACCGGTGTAGATCGGAAACAGGGGCGCAATAGCATCGATAATAAATGAAGTAATAAAAATAGTACGAACCGAACGAAGGAAAAAACTTCGTCCCAGGATACGGAAGGTAAATAAGGCAACAGGGATGTTGAGCAGCAAAGCAGTTGTACCGATCGGCCAGCCGAAAAGATGATAGAAGATCAGTGCGATCCCGTTGAAACCTACCATGGGAAATTTGGCGGCAGCGGCGAAATTATAAACCCCGATTGCGATCAAAATACCTCCGACGATATCCACCAGAATATCAATGGCGAGATTCATGTTTTTCTTTTTATTCATGACAATTCCTCCTATGCAAACACCTGGAATGAAGGGAATTTTCCGAGGTATATTTAGATTATAACCAAAAAAAACATCTGCAAATTATATCATGACCCCAGAGGGAAAATATAATCCGCAAATGCTCTTATTGACTCAATTATACAATCAAAAATGTGAAAATGTCAACACTTCCGACAGGAAAATGTGTTACTATAATAAGTATAGTAACAGGATAAAGAAAGATTGCAGGAGGAAACTTGAATATGAAAATCGTATTTCTGGACGTAAAAACAATAGGAGATGACATTGATTTATCCAGTTATGATGCATTGGGTGAAGTTGTAAAATATGGTTTTACTAAATCGGAAGAGGTGCCTGACCGGGTTCGGGATGCGGATGTGATCATTCTGAACAAAGTGCAGATCAATGAGCAGACCATCGGTGAAGCTGAGAAATTGAAACTGGTCTGCGTGACAGCGACAGGAACCAATAATCTGGATAAGGAGTACCTGGAAAAGCGAGGAATAGCCTGGAGAAATGTGGCCGGATATTCTACGGAGACGGTGGCGCAGCATACATTTGCGATGCTTCTTTATCTGCTGGAAAAGATGCGGTATTACGACGATTACGTGAAGGAAGAACGCTATGTGAATGACACGATCTTTACACATTTTGCGGAGCATTTCCATGAGATTTCGGGAAAGACGTGGGGAATCATCGGTCTGGGAAATATCGGAAGAAGAGTGGCCGGGATCGCGGAGGCTTTCGGGGCGAGGGTTATCTATTGTTCACCTTCCGGTGCCGCTCCTCAGGAAGGCTATCATCAGGTTGATTTTGAAACGCTTCTTGGGGAATCGGATATTGTTTCAGTACATGCGCCTTTAAATGAATATACGGAGGGGCTTATGGATGCAGAGGCATTCCGGAAGATGAAAAAGAGCAGCATTTTTCTGAATCTGGGGCGTGGGCCGATCGTGAGGGAACAGGATTTGTGCGATGCTCTGGAAAATGAGGAGATTGCTGCGGCAGGACTGGATGTGCTCTGCAAAGAACCGATGAGTGAAAATAATCCGCTTCTCAAGATCAAGGACAGCCGGAAGCTTCTGATCACGCCGCATGTGGCATGGGCCAGTGTGGAAGCGCGGACGAAACTGATGAATATTATTCTCGGACAGATCAGGGAATGGCAGAACGAAATGGAAATACGTTAAGGAATATATATTAAGAAAAACGCGCCGATGATGGCGCGTTTTCGCTGTTCCTATTTTGCATAAATCTTAACAAGTTCTAATACAATGTCGGTCGCTTGATCCATACCTTCTACGGTAATGTGCTCATATGGTCCGTGATATGCATGACCGCCGGTTCCAAGGTTCGGGCACGGCAGGCCTTTGAAGCTGAGCTGGCAGCCGTCTGTGCCGCCCCGGATCGGGAGAATCTGCGGGGCAACATTCGCATTTACACATGCTTGTTTTGCATTTTCAATTAAGTGCATGCAGCCTGCAATGATTTCGGACATATTTTTATACTGTTCGGTAATGGTCAGTTTGACGGTTCCCTCGCCCCATTTGGCGTTCAGATCCTTCTCGATCAGACGAAGGGTATTTTTGCGCATCTCGAAGTAGTCCTTATCGTGATCGCGAATAATGTAATGAAGTTCTGCGCTCGTAACATCACCGGACATGTTTGTAAGATGGAAGAAGCCCTCGTAATCTTCTGTTCCGCGCGGGGTTTCGCATCCTGGAAGCATCTGGTTGATCTCCATGGCAACAAGGCATGCATTGATCATGGTGTCCTTGCTGGATCCGGGATGGACGCCAAAACCGGTGATTTCAAAATCGGCTTTGCATGCATTGAAATTTTCATATTGAATCTCGCCTTCGGAATCTCCGTCCAGTGTGTAGGCAAAATCGGCTCCGAATTTTTCTACATCAAAATGTGCAGTTCCGGCACCGACTTCCTCATCGGGGGTAAATGCGATACAGATGGTTCCGTGAGGAATATTTTCTTTGATCAGGCGCTCAGCCATGGTCATAATCTCTGCAATGCCCGCTTTGTCATCCGCGCCAAGTACGGTTGTGCCGTCTGTTGTGATCAGGGTGCGACCTTTCAGCGAAGGTAAATGAGGAAAATCTTTAACAGACAGCGTACGTCCGCTGGTCCCGAGCGCCAGATCACCTCCGTCATAGTTTTCATGTACAATCGGTTTGATATCGTGATCACAGTAATCGGAAACAGTATCCATATGTGCAATAAAGCCGATCTTAGGTTTGCTCTCCAGACCCGGTGTCGCGGGAATCGTGCCGTAAACATAGCAGTATTCAGTTACGTGGGCATCCGCAATGCCGATTGCAAGCATTTCATCTTTCAACAGATCTGCCAGCTCAAACTGACATTTGCTGGAAGGAGAAGTTGTGCTGTTTTCATCACTGGGTGTGCGGATCGCAGCGTAGGTTAAAAATCTTTCATAAGCTCTCATAGTATTCCGTCCCTTCTGTTTTACTGGTTCTTGAATTTTATTATACGATTAATAAAAAGGCTAGTCAAGGCTGTTGCTGTGGATGAAAATACAGATTGTCTTAATGCAATATAGAATGATTACCAACATAAAATTAACGCATTCCGAAGAATCTTTTCACAATCTTAACACATGGCAGTGTATCATGTATGTAACCTGTTATTCGGGAAATACTGGTTATAAGTGAGTGAAGTTGGGGCGGTGAGAGTATGTTTCCGGTAATTGCTGTTGCTGTGGTTCTTCTGCTGGCAGGATTTCTTTTCTTTTTTGGAATGCGTCTGATGAAAAAGCTGGATTCATTTCTTGATACGCTGAATACGCTGAAAGAGAAAGAGAATACGCAAGGGGAAGAAATACAATGAAGTTTTTTTATAAAAAGTTGACGCAGACACAGATGATTGTGTTTGGATATATGTTGATTATTCTGGCTGGGAGCATTTTGTTGATGCTCCCGGTTTCTTCGCGGGATGCAGTATGGACATCATTTGCGGACTCACTGTTTACATCGACCTCTGCTGCATGTGTGACAGGGCTTGTGGTGGTTGATACCTGGCAGCACTGGTCGCTTTTCGGACAAGTGATCATCCTTATCCTGATCCAGATTGGTGGTATGGGATTTATGACATTGGGTGTTTATATGGCGATTCTGCTTCGGAGAAAGATCGGGTTGAGAACAAGGGGAATCTTGCAGGAAAGTATCAACAGCCTGCAGATTGGAGGAATCGTTAAGCTTGCCAAGAAAATAATCAAAGGAACTGCATTTTTTGAAATAGCCGGAGCACTCATCCTTATGATTCGTTTTGTGCCGGAATTTGGGGTCTGGCGTGGAATCTGGTATGGAATCTTTCATTCGGTTTCGGCGTTTTGTAATGCCGGATTTGATCTGATGGGGTGCACGGGAGCATATAATTCTCTGACCAGATACTCAGGCGACTGGCTTGTCAACCTAACGGTTATGACACTGATCGTAGTCGGAGGAATCGGATTCTTTGTATGGGATGATTTGTCAGTCCATAAGTTTGAGTGGAAACGATTTCGTTTACATACAAAAATTGTAATTTCTACAACAGTCGCTTTGATTTTGACAGGCGCAGTATTGTTTTTCATAATGGAGCGTCATAATGTATTGAGCGGGATTCCCTTGGGAGAACAGATCTGGTGTTCTTTTTTTAATTCGATCACAGCGCGTACTGCCGGATTTAATACAACAGATACGGGGGCGTTGACCGAAGGAAGCAGGTTTGTGACGATGGTGCTGATGTTTATCGGAGGAAGTCCGGGATCCACAGCAGGCGGAATCAAGACATCGACCCTTGTGGTACTGTTGGTGTTTGTTCGGGCAAATCTCCGTCAGGAATCAGGATGTAATGTTTTTAACAGACGATTGGATGATGGGGCGATCCGCAAAGCCAGTGTCGTTCTTTGTACTAATTTGTTTCTTTCAATCATAGCAGTGACGTATATTATGGCGAGACAGCCGGTATTTGCTTTTTCAGAGGCACTGTTTGAAGTGCTTTCGGCAATTGGAACCGTAGGAATGTCGACCGGTATTACCAGAGGGGTGTGCCAGAGTTCCAGACTGGTACTTATTTTTCTGATGTTCTGCGGAAGAATCGGCAGTCTGACATTTGCACTGTCACTGAGAGGACATAAACATGATGCACCGGTGAAACTTCCGGTGGAACAGATTACGATTGGATAATGGGGAAAAGGAGAAGGGAATATGAAATCGGTTTTGATTATCGGATTGGGAAGATTTGGCCATCATCTGTGTGCGGATATGGTAAAACTTGGTAATGAAGTAATGATTATTGATCGGGATGAGGCAAAGACAGAGGATCTTCTTTCCATAGCGACATCGGTAAAAGTGGGAGATTGTACAAATGAAGAGGTTTTAAGAAGTCTGGGAGTCGGGAATTTTGATATTTGCTTTGTATGTATCGGTTCTAATTTTCAGAGTAGTCTGGAGATTACCAGCCTGGTGAAAGAGCTGGGGGCGAAACATGTGGTCAGTAAAGCAAACCGGGATATTCATGCTAAATTCCTGCTACGAAACGGAGCGGACGAGGTGTTTTATCCGGACCGCGATATTGCAGAACGTCTGGCAGTAAAATACAGTGCAAATCATGTGTTTGATTATTTTGAACTCAGTAAGGATTATTCAATATTTGAGATTCAGCCTAAAAAAGAGTGGATCGGACATACCATAGGTGAAGCGAATATTCGGGCTAAATATCATGTTAATATTTTCGGTATTCGTGCGGGAAGTGAACTGGTTGTATTGCCGAGAACAGATTACATTATGAAAGCAGATGACCATTTAATGGTGGTCGGACTTACAAAAGATATTGACAGGTTACTTGCCAGTATGGGAAAATAGTAAGCATGAATAGAAAAAAAGAAGTAATAAAGTATGCAGGGCGATCTATCGGAATCCTGCTGCTTGCTACAGGATTTTCTATCGTGCTTGCAGAAGCGGGAATCGGAAAAGAAAATGTACTCATGATCTACATTGTGGGTGTGCTTCTGGTCACAGTCTGTACGACCGGGTATTTTTATGGTGCACTGGCTGCAGTTCTTAGTGTATTGATGTTCAATTATTTCTTTACGATTCCTGTACATACATTTGCGATTATGAATCAGAATGATGTTGTGTTGATGGTCTTCTTTCTGGTGGCGGCATTTATATCATCGAGTCTAACGGTGCGCTTCAGAAAACAGATGAAGATCACAGAAGACACAAAAGCGCAGATGGAGCGAGAACGGCTGAAGAGCAGTATGCTTCGAAGTATTTCACACGATTTCAGAACACCACTTACCGGCATTCTGGGGGATGCCGGACTTTTGGTTGAGGCGGAAGAAATGGATGCCGGTATGAGAAAGGAACTGGCGGGAGAGATACAGGAGCAGGCAGTCTGGCTTATGAAGACGATGGAGAATATCCTGAGTATGACTAAGATTGAGAGCGGTCAGTCCTTTATCACAAAACAGCCGGAAGTAGTGGATGACATCATTTATGAGGCGGCAACGCATGTCATCGGCCTGCGTGATAAGAGGCAGTTTGAAGTAAAACTGCCAGATGAACTGGTCGTGGCCTCTATGGATGGAAGGATGATGGTACAGGTGATCATTAATCTTCTTGACAACGCCATGAAGCATACAGTTGAGGGAGACCGGATTTGGATCACGGTTTCCTATGAAAAAGAAAAAATGTTTTTTGCTGTCGAGGATGAAGGAGAGGGAATTTCGGAAGAAATACTACCAAATATTTTCGACGAATTTATTACACAGGGAGCAGGCAGAGAAGATGGTAAACGCGGCATCGGTCTCGGGCTTGCTATTTGTCGTGCTGTTATTGAAGCACACGGAGGAGAAATTTACGCAGAAAACCGAAAGGAAGGCGGAGCACGTTTTGTGTTCTGGCTGAATGCAGAGCAGGTGAATACGGATGGAAGATAAACGACATATTTTACTCGTTGAGGATGATAAATACATCATTAATTTTATTTCAATGAGTCTAAAGAAAGAAAATTATGGCTTTTATATCGCTAAGACGGTTGAGGAGGCAATCAGTCTTTTTTATGCAAATCGTCCGGATATGGTTATTCTTGATCTGGGACTTCCGGATGGAGACGGCATGGATGTACTGAAAGCAGTCCGGGAGATCTCACAGATTCCAATTATTGTGGTCAGTGCCCGTCAGGAAGAACAGCAGAAGATTGAGGCACTGGATATGGGGGCAGATGATTATGTGACAAAGCCATTTTATATGGGAGAGCTGATGGCGAGAATTCGGGTTGGCCTTCGAAAAAGTTCTGTTCAGCAGCAGGAAGAAACTGATCCTGTTTTTGTATGTGATTACCTGACGGTGGATAGGGAAAAGCATCTGGTCATGATTGACGGTGATGAAGTGCATTTGACGCCATTGGAATATAAGATCCTGAATCTTCTGATCGAAAACCGGGGAAAGGTTCTGACACACCGGTATATTCTGAGTGAGATATGGGGAAGCAGTCAAGGAGTTGAGTCAGGAAATCTCAGGGTGTTTATGGCGGCTCTGAGAAGAAAGATTGAGAAAGAGCCGACAAATCCGCAGTTTATTCTGACAGAAGTCGGAGTTGGATATCGGTTTAAGGGATAGCGTGTATCGAAAAAACTCTTTTTTTGTAGTATAGTATCGAAATATGTCAAAATGCTCCAATACGGAGCATTTTGTGCTATAGTTGTAATATAAAAAGATGCATCACGAAATCCAATCAAAGGAGATAAATCTTATTCAATTCTGATAGACGTTTCTAATAAATAATCTAAAATGAAAGTGAAATCTCCGATAAAGAGATGGCACTTTCTGTCTTTTGCATCAGCGGATCATGTAAGCAAGAGCAGCTAAAATGATAAGGACAACGACAAAAACAGTGGCATACAACCACTCGTTGCTGAGAAAACGTTTTCCGGCAGAACTGTTTTTCGATGTTTGATCTGGATCGGAAGTCTTGCTGTCTGATTTCATGTAATCCTGAACCGTTTTCGAAAATGGGAGGGTTCTTGTTTTATTTACTTCCAGGTAATCGATACTCTCTTCATCATCCAGTTCGGATAACTTTGATAGTACATCTTTATAGGCATCATTTCCAAGGTCCGAAGGTAGATCAGGAAAATCACCGTCACAGGTTACTTCAAAATCGTTGTCAAATATTTCTGCATTATCATTCTGGATCTTTTTGGTTTCTTCATTCATATTAACACCTCCTCCAGTGCTTTTATTCTAATATGTTTCTGGAAAAGACACAAGAGATATTAAAAAAATTCACAGAAAGTTCGTGGGTGAAAACAAGATAAAATGCCGGAAAAATCCGTTGCGATTGCAGAAAGACAATGATTTTAGTTGCGTTTTCTGATAAAAAATTAAAATTATGCATAAAAATAGCATGGAAATTGCAAAAAGTGATTGTATTCTTATGAAGTTTCGTGTAGAATAATAAGAAATTTTGTTTAAACAGGAGGTACGTATATGGCAGAGAATGAAATGATGGATATGGAAGAACCAAGTATACTGAAAAAAGATATGGAAGTCCTTACAGAAGAATTGATGAAGATGCATCATATCGACCCGAACCTGTATATAGAATATGATGTAAAAAGAGGATTGCGTGACTCTGCCGGTAAGGGTGTACTGACAGGGTTGACCGAAGTGTCTGATGTAAGCGGCTTTAATCTGATAAACGGAAGGAGAATTCCGGCGGAAGGGACGCTTTATTATCAAGGGATCAATGTTAATGATCTTGTGAAGGGGCTGGAAGGAAGACGGTTTGGATTTGAAGAAACGATTTATCTGCTTTTGTTTGGTAAGCTTCCTACTAAAGAAGAACTGGATATGTTTCTAAAAGTAATGTTCGAACTTGAAAATCTAAGCGGTAGATTTGTTCGCGATGTAGTCATGAAGGCATCCAATGCGAATATTATGAACTCTATGCAAAGATGCATTTTGACGCTTTATACCTATGATTCAGATCCGGAAAATATTTCACCGGATAATGTGCTGCGTCAGTCGTTGAGTTTGATTGCAAAACTTCCACTGATTGCGGTATATTCGTATCACGCTTATCGTCATTTCAGGAAGGATGATTCACTTTTTATTAAAAATCCGAGGAAAGGACTGTCACTTGCAGAAAATATGCTTCTGATGCTCAGACCGGATGGTGACTATACAGAGCTCGAGGCAAAAGTCCTGGATATTGCGCTGATTCTGCATGCAGAGCATGGTGGTGGTAATAACTCAACATTTACGACGCACGTTGTTTCTTCGTCAGGAACCGATACATATTCCTCTGTGGCAGCGTCCATTGGATCTTTGAAAGGGCCGCGTCACGGTGGCGCGAATCTGAAAGTGCAGAAGATGTTTGAAGATATCAAGGCCAATGTGAAGGACTGGAAGAACGAAGAGGAAGTATCTGATTATCTTCAGAAAATTCTGGACAAACAGGCCTTTGACCGTACAGGCCTGATTTATGGTATGGGACATGCAGTGTATACGCTGTCTGATCCAAGAGAAGTGATTTTGAAGAAATTTGCGAAGGAACTGGCAGAAGAAAAGGGACGTACAGAAGAGTTCGAACTTTATGAAATGGTAGAACGGCTTGCAGGAAAGCTGATTATGGAACATCGCAAACTGTTCAAGAATGTATGTGCAAATGTGGATTTCTACAGTGGGTTTGTATATTCTATGCTTGGTATACCGGAAGAGCTTTTTACGCCGATTTTCGCGATTGCGCGTATGCCTGGATGGAGTGCGCATCGTCTGGAAGAGCTGATCAATGCCAATAAGATCATTCGTCCTGCCTATAAATATGTGGGGCATCATGAAGATTTTGTGGCGATGGAAGATCGGGGTTAGAATGATTTATAGATTTATCATATAGGAAATATTAAAAAAGGGATGTGGCTTTAAGCTACATCCCTTTTTCAAGAATTTCTTCAATTTTATCCTGCATTTCTTTGACAGAATGGCGTCTGGAACTGGCACATTCCTGCGCCTGTCTGCCGCAGATCAGACATTTGCGATAGATGGGTCTGGAGAGCTTTTCGCCGGTGATGTCAATTACATCGATGTCAAAAAGGCGGCCGAAGCAATCCGTTTCTTCAATCTGTGTAGTAAGTGTCTTGATGGAGCTGGCAGGAAATTTGAGCGGCGATCCATTCATCTCCGGTGACTTCGTGAATCGGAATGGCTTCTAAAACCGGAATTTTCTGTAAAGTAAGCTGTTCTTCAAGAATTTTTAATCCATGTTCAAAAGCAGAACGTATCTGTGGAGTTGTTTTGATGGGACCGGGAATATTCATACAAAAAGAAATAACAGGGCAATGATATCTGGCAATCAGTTCCTGCTGAAGAAGTGCCCGGTGTTCACGGCAGGCAAGCATTTCAGGTAAAGTTACTTCGTATCCTTGCATGGTTTTATCCTACCTTCCTTTCTTTTAACAAGATATAGCAAGAATTCTCCCACCTCTTTAGGTGGCGAGATGAATTGCAAAAAATATAAGAGAACACTTGTTCTAAGGTGCCGGATGTGGTATAATATAATCAGTCGAATAAAAGAAAGGATTGATTATAATATGGATTTGGATAATAATGCACATTCAGTATTTTTGTTATATTATCATTTGATTATGGTTGTGAAATATCGC